>CAYWNG010000515.1:0-5055 GCA_964458685.1 uncultured Pirellulaceae bacterium | reverse complement strand
CCCGACTTTATAGCTGCAGGGCTAATCCAACCCGATGGCACGTTTCGCGTGGAGAGTCTTGTGGGAGGAAAGGTCCTGAAGGGGGTTCCTGCGGGAAACTACCAAGCAAGAATTGTCATCAGCGATGATGACCCTGAAAGAAGAAAAAAGGTCCTGGGATCAATTAACAAAAAGTTTCTCTCATTCGATACGTCAGAGCTAACCATTACAGCTCCAAGTACGGACGTAAAGCTGAAGTTGACTAAGTGATTTCAGCCTTTCGTCGATGAGAAAGCAAGACAAGATCTCCCGAAGTCTGGCTGTGGCGTTGTTGACCGTCAGTGGCTTGATAATGCTTCCCGCTTGCCGCACGAATACCAAGGTCAGTGCGGAAGGTGTGAAGCTGAATGGTGAAATTGACGAATCGGCAACGCCACAAGCCCAGACGAGGCAGAGAGCGATTTTCAAGTTAACGGATCAATTTGATTAATGCGCTCAATGAAGGTTACGGATTCAGTACTAGCGGCTCCAAGGCGATTGTAAGCCGAGTGCGCTAAGGAATGGAAAACTTACGACTATGAAAGTAATTGCCGTGTCTAGGTCAATGTTTGTATTGTCCGGCGTGCTTGTGGCTGTCGGCTTAAACCCCACGAAAATCAAGGCAGTGGAGGAAAACAATGTTGTGCAGTCATCCACAAAATCTGAGATCGATTCGAAGCTTGAGTTCTTCGAGAAAAAGGTTCGTCCGATTTTGTACAACAACTGTTTCAATTGTCACTCGGCGGACAACAAGGAAGCTGGGGGCTTACGAGTTGACGATCATCGGGCGTTGCTTAAAGGTGGCGCAGCGGGACCAGCAATTGTTCCCGGCCAGCCAGAGAAGAGTGTACTCGTTAAGCGTATCACCCACGCCGACGATAAGAAGACGATGCCACCAGACTTTCGGCTATCGAGCGAGCAGATTGAAATACTCCAAAAGTGGATAGCCGACGGTGCCGTTTGGCCTGAGTTGAAATTGCCAGACGATATCGATCAAACATTGGACGAAGGCAAAATTCACTTCGAGGATTTAGCAAAGTCGCACTGGGCTTGGCATCCCCTGGCGGAGGTGACCGTGCCGGAGTTCTCGCAAGACTTTCCACAGGCTGATTGGCCTCAAGATGCAATTGACCATTTCGTCTTGGCGAAATTGGGTGAGAAGAACCTTTCGCCGGTGGCTGATGCGTCGAAGGCGACTTTGCTCAAGCGAGTCTACTTTGACCTTACTGGCCTACCACCCTCAGAAGGCGATCTCGATGCTTTTGTCGCTAACGAAGCACCGGATGCTCTAGCAAAGGTTGTCGATAAAGTTCTGGAATCGCCTGCCTTTGGACAGCGTTGGGGACGACATTGGTTGGATGTGGCTCGTTACGGAGAATCCACAGGCTCGGCTCGCAATCTACCTTATCCTCATGCTTGGCGTTATCGCGATTATGTTATAGCAGCGTTTAACAGCGATAAGCCTTTC
Source organism: uncultured Pirellulaceae bacterium (assembly GCA_964458685.1). Taxonomy (GTDB): domain Bacteria; phylum Planctomycetota; class Planctomycetia; order Pirellulales; family Pirellulaceae; genus Aureliella. The sequence goes on along the minus strand of CAYWNG010000515.1, from coordinate 3,569 downwards.
AATCAATTTGTCCTTGAACAAGTTGCCGGCGATCTATTGCCCGCAACCTCGCCGGCCGAGAAGCGTGAGCAGTTGATTGCAACTGGGTTCCTGGCACTGGGAGTCAAAGATGTCAACCAACGATTCAAAGTTCGTTATGACATGGACAATGTCGATGAACAGATCGATACCGTTAGCAAAGCGTTTCTTGGGCTAACCGTCAGTTGTGCGCGATGCCATGATCATAAGTTCGATCCGGTCTCCACGAGAGACTACTACGCGCTGGCTGGAATTTTCGCCAGCACTGAACAGTGCGATGCACTTCGCAATCAGATGGGCGGTGGAGGCATGGCATACTACGTTCCCGATCGATTAATTCGGCTCTCCGATTCGACATCTCCTAACCTAGATCCAGCCCAGGCAGAAGTGATCGAGAAGAAGAAAGAAGAAGCTAAGCAACTTCGCGAAAAATTCATTGTTATTCGGGACAGTGTCCGACAACAAGATCGAGACGCCGATCGCCAGAAGCAGCTTCAAGAAGCTCGTCAGGCGATGCAGAAAGCTCAAGAGGAATTGGTTTCGCTTACCGATCCCGCAAAGCTCGGCCCTGTTGCTTTGGGAGTTCGCGATAGTAAGGAAATCTCTGATACAGCAATCCGCATTCGCGGCGAAGCTGAGAAGCATGGGCCAATTGTTAAGCGTGGTTACTTGACGGCTCTCAGCCACGTACCAGGTCAACCCATTCCCGATTACGAAAGCGGACGGCATCAGCTCGCTCGTTGGATCGTGCATCCATCGAACAGCTTGACGCAGCGCGTCATCGTCAATCGCATTTGGAAGAATCTCTTTGGTGAAGGTTTGGTCAGCACTGTAGATAACTTCGGTTCTACCGGTCAGTCGCCTTCGCATCCCGAGTTGCTTGACTATCTTGCCAAACAGTTCGTCAAGGATGGTTGGTCGACTAAGAAGCTGGTCCGCAAGATCGTTCTAAGTCGTACTTATCAACTGTCCAGCCAATCCAATGACGCGGGTATGGCTTCCGATCCGCAGAACAAATGGCTGTGGCGACACTCGCCAAGACGCCTTGATGCCGAAGAGCTGCGCGATGCGATGCTGTCAGTCTCTGATTCGCTGGCCTCCGGCGCGCCCAGCGATCTTCCATCGGGCGAGCTACTTGTTCGCGAACTGCGGAACAACGGACCGGAAGCTCGCAAGCTTCAGGAGTATGTGCTGGCGAGCAAACATCGTAGCGTCTATTTACCGATGCTTCGAACCATCGTGCCTGAAACCTTGGCCGCGTTCGATTTCGTCGAGCAAGGCATGGTGACGGGCAAGCGAGAAACGACGACTGTGGCTCCACAAGCTTTGTACTTGCTCAACAGCAGCTTTGTTCGCTCTCAAGCATTCGTGGCAGCCGGAAGATTGATCGCTCAGGCCGATGCAAGTAGCGAGGTACGCGTATCAGCCTTCTATCGCAAGGTCTTGTTGCGCGAGCCAACTCCAATTGAGCTCAACCTAGCTATCGACTTTATTGCAAACTACGAACGAGACTTTGCCGAGAGCATTACGTCGTCAGAGACGAGCGAACCAGCAGCTCAGGCCTTGTCTTCCACCAGCGAAGGCAATGTTGACGTCTCCAACGTAGCAACCGCGGCAATTCCGGCACCGACAAACGCCTCGTCTGCCAATGAAGTTGCGACCAATAGTGCTACTAACAATGGAACTGCTGCAAACGGAACTGCTGCAAACAACGGTGTTACAGCAACACCCGGAGCTGCTGGAGCTACCGGAATTGCTGGAGCTTCAGTCGCGCCAAATGCGGCAGGAGCAGCGGTCGTTGTTGCCAATCCCGACGATCGGCCTGAGTCTGAAATGGACCAGCCCGTAGAACAAGGACCAGAAATCAAAGATCCGCAAGTTGCTGCATGGACAGCGTGGTGTCAATCGCTTTTGTGCAGTGCTGAATTTCGCTACTTACGTTAAACCAACATTCGTGATCTCGGGAATGAGGTCTTTCTTTACAGGGACTGTAGAACATTACTATGAACGATACGACTAAAATCAACTACCAAGGCATCAGTCGCCGTCAGGCACTTCGAACCACGGCTGCCGGATTTGGCTCAATGGCCCTAGCCGCGTTGCTCGGTCAAACTCGGCCTGCAATTGCGGCGGACAAACCAGGGCTGCTCGCCCCGCGCAAGCCTCACTTCAAAGCGCGAGCCAAACGTATTATCTTCCTCTTCATGGAGGGAGCGCTTTCGCAACTAGATACCTTCGAATATAAGCCTCAACTTCAAGAGAACGATGGCAAGCCCGGCCCCGGCGGCGGGACTTTGGTGGCTTCGAAGTTCAAGTTCGCTCAACATGGTGAAACTGGCACTTGGGTTTCGGAGTTGTTTCCAAACGTTGCGAAACATGTGGACAAACTGTGCTTCATTCGCGGATTACACACGGATACACCTGCGCATCCACAAGCGGTGATTCAGTTGCATACAGGCGCATCGATCGCATCTCTGACAAGGCCTTCGATGGGAGCTTGGTTGTTGTACGGACTTGGGACTGAGAACCAAGACTTACCGGGCTATGTCACAATCAATCCACCACCAAACTTTGGCGGAGCAATCAACTTTGGTAGCGCGTTCTTGCCTGCACACTATCAAGGGACAAAGATCAGCGATACTGGTTTTGTTCCGCACCTGAAAGCGGCTTCGCAGCGGCAGTTGCAACGATCGCAACTGGACTACATTCAAAAGCTCAACGGTGGGCTGGCCGAGCAATCGGGTGCTCCAGATGCGCTTGAAGGAGTGATCGAGTCGTTTGAGCTGGCCTTCAAAATGCAAGATAAGGTTCCCGAGCTACTCGACCTGACTAGCGAACCGCAACATGTTTTGGACGCTTATGGCGTTACCGATGGAGCTCAGGGTAGTTTTGCGCGGCAGTGCTTGATGGCTCGTCGTCTAAGTGAAGCGGGAGTTAGATTTGTTGAAGTCTGCCAGTCAGGTTGGGATCACCACAACAATCTCAACAAGGGATTGATCGATCGATCCAAGAATGTCGATCAGCCAGTGGCCGCGCTCTTGCAAGACCTGCAACAACGCGGACTCCTTGAGGACACGCTGGTACTCTTCGGAAGCGAATTTGGTAGATTGCCTCAGGCGCAAGGCCCTGACGGGCGAGACCACAACATCACGGGCTACCCAATGTGGCTAGCCGGCGCTGGAGTTAAACCGGGCTATAGCTTCGGCTCTACCGATGAAGTTGGTAGAATTGCTGTGGAAGGCCGGATGCATACCATGGATCTCCACGCGACCATCCTGGCCTTGATGGGGCTGAATCACGAAGAACTAACTTATCCTTATGCCGGTCGAGATTTTCGGTTGACCGACGTTGGTGGTAACGTTTTCAGCGAGATCTTTTCGTGATTCCGTCTTCGTTTGCTCGTAGTGAAATCACGAATTACTCAAGCTTAAGTTACTGAAAATGCAAAGAACAAGCATCGCGTTGATTGTGTTGGCCATCTTGTCTGGAGTTGCGTTGGCGAATGAAACCAGCCCCAAGAACGATACTCGTCCCAATGTTGTCGTATTCTT
>CAYWNG010000514.1:0-5057 GCA_964458685.1 uncultured Pirellulaceae bacterium | reverse complement strand
CGTGGTAACTCAAGTGAGTAACGGAACGAATCAGCGCATCAGCGACAGTATGCTTTTCGCCGCGGATTAAAATCGTCTGGCTGACATCGATCGTTGCGATGAGATCGATCGCATCAGTCAGTGACTTCCAGCCAGCTTCGAAGTAACGCATCAGCGACTCGCGATCACCAAGCCAGTCGGTGAATTCTGCATCGCGATTTCGATTCGGCTTTTCACCGTCCGTTGTAAGAAAGTCGGCCCAGCGACTTTGCAGATTGCCTCCTAGATGACGCAAGATGATGGCCACTGAGTTGCAGTCGATTGATGGACGACGGTTGAGCTCTTCGTCCGATAGCTGCGAAACTGCCGCGTCAATCATCTTTCGGTAACCCGCGACCGATTCTCGGATTGCATTGATCCAGAGTTCTGAGGATGCCAAGTTGGGTCACTCCTTTAGCTCGCGATTCTTTCGGTGCGGCTGTCTTCGGTGCGCGGGCGTCCCGCCCGCAGTCTCCCGCTGTCTGTTTTGCTATCCGCCCGTGTTCCGTCTCTTTGCGGGCGAGACGCCCGCGCACCAGACGCCCACGTACCAGAACTACTCGGCCACCGTGTACATCGACTCGGCAAAGTCTGAAGAGCTTGCCTGCGAGTTTACCGAAGCCTCAGCATACGAATCTTCGGTTTCCCAAATGCGGACTCGAACGACCTGAGCACCGCTGCCCTTCATGAATTCGGGCGCGGCAACCTCAAGGAGGTACTTGGCCATGTTCTCGGCAGTTGGGTTGTAAGGCAGCTTGAACAAGCGACTGGGCTGAACTGACTTGAGAGCCTGAATCGCGTTGTCATCTTGTTCGTAAACAAGGAAACTATGATCCCAATGCTCGTCCAGCCAGCCTTTGCAACGAGTCTTCAGATCTGAAAAATCGACGATCCGACCGACGGAATCCTGAGTATCGCTAGTAACGAAGAAATCCGCCACGTAGTTGTGACCGTGGAAATGCTCGCACTTACCACCATGTTGGAACAGACGATGCCCCGCACAAAAACGAATGCGACGCATGATGGTTAGTGAAGACATGAGTATTTCCTGAAATACGAGCAGAATTGGATTGGAGTACCTTCATTATAGCCCGTGGAGTAGGCCCAGCCACGCTCGGTTGATTCCCTTGGTTGATTCCGTCAGTTGATTCCGTTAGTTGATTCCGACAACTTCCAGCTCAGCGTATTTGCCGACTTCCATGTTAGCTCCACCGATGGAGACTAGCCGTTGATCGTCCAAAGGCAGCATACGATGGAAGAAGCGAGCGTCTTTAGTCTTGCCTTTCATCTCCCAGCAACCCAGAGTCTCGTTCCAGCTTTCGATGGCACCTTCAAAAGTCGTTACCATCAGTTTGCCGCCGACGCTCCAACCTGAAGCACCAAAACCGGCCATCGACTCTTCGCCATGAATCTCTGCGACTTCTTTCCACGACTTGCTGGCGGGATCAAAGACCGCGACCTCTTTGGTCGTGCTTCCCTTTTCGTTCATGCCACCGATGACGAACAGCTTGCCTGAGTGAGCGACGGCAGCCACCGCGCGACGAACAAAGGGCGGCTTAGCAATCTCAGTCCAAGTAGGCGCTTGCGCCGATAGATCCATCGACCAAGCCGTCGTGTGCCAAGTGGTGCTGTCGCTGCCTTGCATATTCCAACCGCCAACCACGTAAACGACATCGCCAATCATCGCTGCGTCGTGACTCGAACGTGGCTCGGGAAGCGATGGTAGATCGCTCCACTGATTCTTCTCTAAGTCATAAGCACGGACATTGGCTTGCGACCGCAGGTTTTGCTTTTCACCTGCTTCGTTGATCGCGGTGAAGCCACCAACGGTGACCAGTCGGTTACCGTGAGCAACCATGCCTAAACCTTGCAGTCGCTCTCCGGTCGAAATCTCTTTCCAACCTGCGTCCAAATTTTTCAAGTCTAGCTTCAACAGCTTGTTATTCTGAGCTTTGTTGGAGTATGAATGCGCGCCACCGGTATGACCGCCAAATACGTAGAGACAGTCGCCCGACTTGGCCGCGCCAAAACTGGTGATCTCCACCGGTAGTACAGGCAGCTTAACTTCGTCACTGGCCTTGGCCTGAGCGGGACCATCGGCACCTTGATTGACGATTGTTTGCTTGACCACGGGTTGTTCAGCGTTTGTTGTCGCCGATAGACCAAAGGCCAATTGTAGACAAACCAGGGAACCTAGCTTTTTGAATCGAGACATTGCCTTGTCCTATACTGAATCTGAGGATCATAGATACGAAAGCAGTCGGTCACACAAGAACCAATTATTGACGCCAATCATTGGGTCACGATCGCCATACTTGCGAATAACCAACTTGCCAGAATAACACTACTTGCGATGGTCACTCCACCCCAAAATCTTAATCGCTTAAGTTGCCACCACATCAAGATCCCAGAAAGCCCCCAGAAAATCATGACAGCCGCCATCGTGTCGACAATGACAGCCCAATACAATCGAGGACCAGCTTCTCCTGGATAACCATGCGTCGTGTGCATTCTAGTCAAATACCTTCTCCACCCGAATTCTTGGCTCGGCTGAGAAGGATCTAGGGGACTCGCGGCGACCGTGCCTTTAAGTGAGTCGTATCGCACGCGCCACTCAGTATCTGGCGATTGGGCTACAAATTCCAGTGCGGGAACGCTGGTAAGCTTGAAAGATCCAGCAATATCTGCATAGCCCATCTGCCGGGCAATATCTGCTAGTACCCTATCAATGCCCACATCGATTCCCTTGTCTAGCTTTAGCGGTCGCGATGTGTTATCTGGCGAGGTTTGCGACTCGGGAGTTGGCGACAACGGCTTGCTCTGTCCAGAAATCGCAAAAGGTGCCGCCGGTTGGTCCTCCTTCTTTGGCTCGATCTGTTCCCGCACCGATCCACCACTTCCATTGCGAAAGATCAGCATCTGGACGAGCTTCGAGTCTGTTCGAGCCGACGCAAAAAAGAAGTCGCCGTCGAATCGAATCGAAGACTGACGATCCAGACTCAACTGAGCATCCGGGAATCGCTCGTTCAAGCCAGCGACGACTTGCCCAGCAAGCTCGACTGGTGAGCCCACGCCGAAGAACCCAGCCTGCTCAAGAACGTCCGACGAAAAGCTACGTAAGTTGCTATCCGAGAAATGAGAAGGATGGTTAAAAAGGTATGCAGTCATGCCATAAAGCAACGCCCAGGGACACAGCAACAGCCCCAAGTACAAGTGCGAGCGGCGCACCACTAACAAAACTTTTTTCAGCCAATCGTTCGGCTTCTTGTGAAGCATTACTTTTTGTCCCAAGTAGATTTGTAGGGCGGGTGCAGAGGTCTGATGTCAATTGACCATGCGTCACGAATCACATCCGCGAAGTTTGGCAGTCTGACCACCAATCGTCCGACCTCGAAACACGCCAACAAGCCAATGTAGTCGTTGGCAAACGCAATTGTCATGGCACCCACCGACCACTCTATGGATTTCTCACAGAGGCACAGAGGACGACGGGACTCGATCAACTTCTCTGTGCCCCTAAAGACTCCGTGCCTTAGCGCCTCCGTGAGAGACTTCTTGGCTTTCGCATTTCGATAACTTCTCTCTCCGCCCAACGCAACGCTGTACACACCCCGCGTTTTACTGCCTAGATACCCAATCTCTACCTATTGCACAGGGTGTGCATTTGCATACAATGGGCTGGATTCTTGCACTCTGCCACCCTCTTAAGTATCAGCTTTTGATGCCAGCCATGATTCGAAACTCCGACAAAACTCGTTTGCCTGTGACCGTTCTTTCTGGATTCCTAGGCGCTGGGAAGACCACGTTGCTCAACCACGTACTGGCTAATCGACAAGGCATGCGGGTTGCCGTAATCGTCAATGACATGAGCGAGGTCAACATCGATGCACAGTTGGTCAAGCAAGGTGACGCGAATCTCTCGCGAACCGAAGAGCAACTGATCGAGATGAGCAACGGCTGCATCTGCTGCACACTGCGCGAGGATCTGTTGCTGGAGGTTTCGAAACTCGCACAGCAGGGACGGTTCGATTATCTGCTCATCGAATCTACCGGAATCAGCGAGCCGATGCCGGTCGCCGAGACGTTTACGTTCGAGGACGAAGAAGGCAACAGTTTGTCGAATGTCGCCGAACTGGACACGATGGTAACGGTTGTCGACGCCAGCAACTTTCTCAAAGACTTTGGCTCGTGGGATGACTTGGTCGACCGTCGCATCGGTCTGAATGATGAAGACAAACGTAACATCGTTGACTTGTTGGTGGATCAAGTTGAGTTTGCGAACGTCATTATCATCAACAAGACCGACTTAGTCACGCCTTACGAAATCGAACAACTGCATCAGATTTTGCGACGCTTGAATAGCTCGGCCAAAATCCTTCAAACGAACGAATCGAAAGTCGAGCTGAAAGAGGTTCTCGGCACAGGCCTGTTCTCAATGGAAGAAGCCGAGGAGCACTCGGGATGGCTGAGCGTCCCACGCGGACAGGAGCAGACCGAGACCGAAGAGTACGGCATCTCGAGCTTTGTGTTCCGATCGCGGCGACCGTTTCACCCACAGCGACTTTCAGAAGCCATTGATGCGGGGTTCATGGATGGCATGTTACAAGGCGTATTGCGAAGCAAGGGGCTGATGTGGATCGCATCGCGTAACGAGTGGGCCTACGATTGGTCCCAAGCGGGGTGTTCGGTTCGCATGAACCCGGCTGGATTTTGGTGGGATGCTGTTCCCGATGAGAATTGGCCCAACGATGAGCAATCCATCGCCGAAATTCGTTCACGCTTTGACGGTCCACATGGAGACCGGCGGCAAGAGTTGGTGTTCATTGGCAACAGCATGAACCGGGAGAACATCGTCTCCATTCTGGAATCGTGCCTATTGACCGATGACGAATTTGCGATGGAACCCGAGCTGTGGGCGGAATTTCCAGATCCTTTTCCACCCATTGAACTTTCCGAAGACGAAACCAGTGATCTGTAGGGATCTGTAGTTGGCTATAAAAGGGAGCTGGGTTGGCAAGAAGCGGGGATGCCTCGAAACT
>CAYWNG010000513.1:0-5069 GCA_964458685.1 uncultured Pirellulaceae bacterium | reverse complement strand
CGAAGTGTTGAATCGCAGTCTAAAATGGAAAGGCTGTGATGACGCGGTCGCCCGCAAGGATCATGCGTAGTCGTTTGGCATCAGGGTTCTTTTGTCGTGCTCCATCGCGACCGCCTATGAAGCCAATCGTCTTGGGAAACGTGACTTCGTACTTCATCATACCGTCTTCATCCTCCGTTTTGCTTGTACCTTTCTCGCCCTTTTCAGCTCGAGTGTAGGCTTCATCAAGCAAACGTAAGAACTCAGCCATATCGCCCTCGAATACTCCATGGCGACCAGGGCGATCAGGTATGTCAGCCAAGTGTCGCTCGATGTGCTTCAAGCGATGTCCCTCTTCACTACCACGCGTGTAACGCAGGCCTGCCGGCGAAACATACTCCTCGCGACCGACTTCCTTCAACAAACCGTACAGCAGTTTGTCATCGCTCTTGGTGCTACTCTTCGTCGACTTGGAAGAAGTGGTCGAACTGGACGATTCCTGCTTGGTTGGCGTCTTGGATGGCGATTTAGTTTCAGGCTTGGAGCCTGCTTTTGAGCCTGCCTTCGTCGACGTTTTGTCGGTCGAGTTCTTTTCAACAATCTGCGGCTCGCCTAACAACTGCGATTCAAGTTGCTCGGACGTCAGCGTGTCCTGCGCGTCATCTGCCTGCGGATCGCCTGATTGTTTAGCGTTAGACTTATCCGTCCTTGATCGGCTTGAAGCCGCGTCGGGTTTTTCCTTAGCAGCCTTATCCTCAAAGCCCAACACGGAAGCCAGTGAGGGAAGTGTCCAGCCGAATTTGCGATTCACGAACGGCTGAGTCAGCCCATAACCCACCAAGACGAAAATACCAATCGCCAGCCACTTGGTTGGAATTTTCGAGGCGCTTGGTAGGGGCGTGTTTTTGTTTGTCATAGAATTGTTAGGTAGGTTGCAAAACGACTTTCATCGCGCCAGGTTCGCCCTCATAGAGACGCTTGAACCAAGTGGGGCCATCATCCAGTTTAGCAAGCGCGGTGATCAGCGGTTGAACTTGGACCGCACCACGGCTGAGCAAATCGATGCATTGCGGGATTTCGCCGTTGGAGGCACAGCTTCCGTAAACCGAAAGCTCGCGCGTAACCAACTTTTGCAAAGGCATTTCCACTTTGGGCGACAAGTTTCCGACCAAGCAAATCGAACCGCCACGACGCGTAACATCGATGGCTGTGTTGACTGTCGCCGAGGCGCCGACCACTTCGATTGCTGCATCCGCGCCACGCCCACCAGTCAGCTTCATGACCTCTTGAATCACGTCACACTTCTTTGGATTCAGTCCAACGTCCGCGCCGAATTGCTTGGCAAGCTCAAGCTTGTTATCTTCCAAGTCGACGGCAATAACTCGCGAGCAGCCCGACAGTCGAATCGTTTGCACGACTAGCAATCCAATCATGCCACTGCCGACAACCACAGCCGTATCGCCCAGCGTCACTGGAGTGCGATTGGCTGCGTGGACAGCGATCGAAACAGCTTCGATCAGTGCTGCGTGTTCAAAAGGCAGATTCTCGGGAAGCTGATACGCGATGCGACTTGGTACGACAACGTATTCAGCAAAAGCCCCGTTGCGCCGGAACTCATCGCACGAGACGCCCAAGACTTGCCGATTCTCGCAAAGGTTGATCGAACCCTTGCGGCAATAGAAGCACTCGCCGCAAGAAACCGTCGAGTCGAACGTAACGCGATCTCCTTCAGCAAAACCACGAACGTTGGCACCAACCGCAGCGACGATACCCGCCGCTTCGTGGCCCATTACCAAAGGCGGCTTGCGACGACCCGTCGAACCGTCCCAACCGTGGATATCGCTTCCACAAATGCCGCAAGCCTTGACTTGCACTAGCAGATCGTTCGCGGAGATCTCAGGCTTGGGAAGATCCACAATCTCAAGCTTCTGATATTCGGTCAGCAACATCGCCTTCATAGTGATTCTCGATCGTTTACGTGTTAGGGAACGTTTGCGTCAGTTTCTTTAAGCCGCGAATTAGTTTTAGCCTTAGGAGTGCGAGCTGCTTCGCTTAGGCTTGTAGATTTCCGTAGCGGTTCCAAAGTAAACTTCACCCGCATTCATCAGCGTTTCGCTGAGCGTTGGGTGCGGGTGGATGGTCTCAGTCAAATCGCGAACTTCGCAGCCCATTTCCAGAGCCAATGTAGCTTCAGCGATCAATTCACCAGCCCCTGGACCAACGATGCCACAACCCAGAACGCGATGCGTCTCAGGATCGACCAACCACTTGGTTAGACCATCGGTGCGGCCCAGCGCTTGAGCTCGACCGCTGGCTCCCCAAGGATAGACTTCGATCGATACGTTACGACCAGTTCGCTTGGCTTCTTCTTCGGTCAAACCAGCCCAAGCGATCTCGGGATCGGTGAACACAACTGCTGGAATGGCCGCTTTATCGAAGACAACATTTTCGCCGTGAAGGACTTCGATAGCGATCTTGGCTTCGTGAGAAGCCTTGTGCGCGAGCATTGGTTCGCCGGCAACGTCGCCGATGGCGAAGATATGAGGATCGGAGGTTCGTTGTTGATTATCGCAAACTGCAAAGCCGCGACCGTCTAATTGAACTGCCGTATTTTCAAGGCCGATACCGCGAGTGACTGGACGACGTCCAACGCTCACGAGAACGCGATCGAATCGCTCGTGGCCATACTTGCCGGGACCTTCGAAGGTGACTTCGACTTGATTGTCGACTTCAGCCATCGATCCGACTTTAGTCTTCAAGAAGATGCGATTTTCGAACAGCTTCTGAAGTTTCTTCTCCAGTGGCTTCACAAGGTCGCGGTCAGCGCCCATCAGCAAACCATCCAGCAGCTCAACGACGGTAACTTTCGTTCCAAGATTTGCGTAAACCGTTCCCATCTCCAAGCCGATGTAACCGCCACCAACGACAAGCATCGTCTTGGGAATATCGGCCAGAGCGAGTGCACCGGTCGAGTCCATTACGCGGTCACTGCCGATGTTGAAGTTCGGAGGCATTGCTGGAACGCTGCCAGTCGCCAAGACGCAGTGGTTGAAGGTCAGTTGCTTCTCGGCTGGGATCGATTCGTGATCGCCTTCGAGCTTGAGAGTCGTGCTGTTTTCGAAAACGCCTTTGGCGCGAATCACGGTCACGTTGCGTCGCTTGGCCAAGCCAGCTAGACCGCCCGAGAGCGTCTCGATGACCTTCTCTTTACGCGCCCGCAACTTATCGACGTCGATCGCTGCACTGCTGAATTCGATTCCCCAATCATGTCGCAGCTCGTCGACTTCGGAGATCACGCGAGCCACATGCAGGAGTGCTTTAGAAGGGATGCAGCCGCGCAGAAGGCACGTGCCGCCGAGTCGTTGGTCGGCTTCAACCAACGTAACTTGCATTCCAAGATCTGCAGCCAAAAAAGCCGCCGCATAACCGCCTGGCCCGCCGCCTAGAACGACCAAATCGCTGTGCATATGGAGAAACCTCGATGAAAGAACAGGCTAAATAAAGAAATAGGCCTACAATTCGTAGGCCTATGATTCTAGATCGACTGAGATTGAACGGACAGTCTTAACGTGCCAAGAACTCGACCACGATGTTGCCGTCTACTGGCAGGCTAATATCGTTGGAGGTTGGCAAGCTGAGCACGGTAACCGTTAGATTCTCGGAATCAAACGCCAACCAATCCAGCGGCTGAGGCGGATTGTTAGCGATAACGCCGCGGTAAAGATTCTTGAGATTCTCACGACCGCGAATTTCTACCACATCTCCTGGACGTAGCAGGTAGCTTGGCTTGTCAACCTTCAGGCCATTGACCTTGAAGTGACCGTGAACGATTCCCTGACGGGCTTGAGGCCGAGTCTTCGTCAGACCAGCTCGTCGAACCACGTTGTCCAAGCGACGTTCGCACATCAGCAGAAGGTCGACTGCGGTGTTACCCTTACCAGCCTGAGCCTTCGCATAATAGCGACGCAATTGACGCTCGCCCAAACCGTAGTAGTACTTAATCTTTTGCTTTTCAGCCAACGCAGTACCGTAGTTACCGGTCTTGCGAGGTCGTGGGTGCATACCTGGCGGTGTATCTCGACGCTCAAACGCTCGAGTGGCTCCTGCATTTTCGTAAAGCAAGGCGCTGAAACGGCGATTGATTCGAGCCTTAGGACCTGTATAACGCGACATTCGTTTGGTTGCTCCTTAAAGCAAAAAAGTACCCATACGCCGATTTTTGGCGAGCCAATCCCTGTGTGAATTCTGCTGCTCAGCCACGAAAACCAGCCAAATTAGGGGTAATCCGGGGGCTGTTGAGCGTTCAGCTTGGCCTCAACGCGAGGCCAGTGGGTTGGCGGGAATCTCTAAAAGTGAGGCGAAAGTATCTCGAAACCGCCCCAGTTTCACAAGGCCTAAAACGGCTTTTATCGGCACTAGAACGCCAGGTTTCGCCCACGATTTGCATAGTTTTCTGGATTTTTTGGAAAACGAAGCCTTCCGCTGTCGCTAGCTGCTTTGGGGGCGATGTAGGGAGAGAATCCGCGTTGCCGTTGTTTTCGTTAGCCGACCGAACTAAGTGCTAATGGGGCTAAGTGCTAATGGGGCTAAGTGCTAATGGGGCTAAGTGCTAATCCGGTCAAAACTAGGCTTGGCCATACAACGGATTACTTTACGGGAAGAAGCGGTGGCGATTTTTCAACGTAGTGATCAACATGCTTTGACATCCGCGAGAGAGAAGCACTATCTACGATTGGCGGAATCGCTTCATTTACGAATAGCCAATGGAACTCTGCAGTCCCAGCCAAAGTCAAGACTCGCTCACTACCGAAATAATCGATGTGTTGAAACAAGACTGAAGAAGACCTCAATCTGCCCACTCCGATCGGGACGTTAATGCATCAACCTTCGATTTGGCATTCGTAGTTCGTTCTTTGGGGGAACTAGCCGCAGAGCCCCTAGACTGTATCCGGGCCATTCCACGTCGGCGGTTAAGAAAACCGGATGCTAACGCGGTTCCAACTGGACTTCTAAGCCGGACAGCCTCTTCGGCACAACGTAAGCGTACACGACAAGCAGGCTGGTCAGTTAACTTGGCGCTTTAGCTTGGC
>CAYWNG010000512.1:3660-5076 GCA_964458685.1 uncultured Pirellulaceae bacterium | reverse complement strand
GAGGAAGCAGTGTTGCCTGCTGGTGCAGATTCCAGCAACGCCAACAACACAGCCAGCTCATCGCAAACAAACAGCGAGGCTCGATCATGATCCTTGCAATTTTGGTGATCTCGATGTTGGTGCTGATTGCGCTGCGAATCCCAGTAGCGTTCAGCATGTTGTTACCGTGCTTGTGCTACATCGCCATCTCGCCCGACATCACGTTGGGCGTTGCCTTGCAAAGGACGATGGCTCCTCTGGATTCCTTTCCACTGCTTGCCGTGCCTTTGTTCATGATGACGGGTTACTTGAGCAATGCCAGCGGATTGGCTGATAGACTGTTTCGCTTGATGATCTGTCTCTTCGGCAAGATTCCGGGCAATTTGGCTTATGTCAATGTTGCCAGTGGCGTTCTATTCTCTTGGATGAGCGGAGCAGCGGTGGCCGATGCGGCCGGCTTGGGGACTGTGCTTGTGCCCGCGATGAAGAAGCGCGGCTATGACGAGGGATTTGCTCTTGGACTAACGGGTTGCTCGGCATTGATTGGTCCCATCATGCCACCTAGCATTCCAGCGATTATCTTCGCGGTTTCAGCGGGCGTAGCTGTCGACAAGCTGTTCTTAGCCGGTGTGATTCCCGCACTGATTCTAGCGGCCATACTTTGCGTCTATGTTTTTGTGCATGTCTCATGGCACCCGCTTCCGCCGTCGACAGAAATGGAATCGATAGGCTTGGGTCGAGCATTCTTAGATGCTTTGCCGGTCCTCTTCACCCCGGTCATTATCCTCGGCGGAATCTTAGGCGGAGTCTTTTCGCCTACGGAAGCCGCAGCCTTTTCAACCTTGTACCTTTTGCTGTTGAGCGTTCTTTATCGCACGTTGTCGTTGAAGAGCTTTGTAACGGTCTTACAACAAACAACGGCAACCACAGGCACGATTATGATCATCGTCGCGGCTGCTGGACTTTTTGGTTGGATCATCGCGAGAGAGCAGGGGCCTCAAGCGGTCAAAGACGCGCTCATGTATCTGACTACCGACCGATTAGTATTCCTGCTCTTGCTGAACCTGTTTCTTTTGGTTCTGGGAACACTCTTGGAGCCCGTTGCCGCGCTGCTCATCATGGTCCCCATTCTCTTGCCCGTGACCAAAGAGTTCGGCATTGATCCGCTTCACTTGGGAATGGTGATGATCTTCAACCTGGTCATCGGTCTACTAACTCCGCCGGTTGGATTGGTGCTTTATGTGCTCAGTTCGGTTACCGGCGCGCCCATTCAACGCGTGATCAAAGGCACAATTCCCTTTCTTGTTCCACTATTGATTGTGCTGTTGCTGATCACCTACATTCCAGAGATAAGCACGTGGCTGCCAGAGATGATGAAGAAGTAGCCGCCACCGTAGCTGCAACCGCTTGGTTATGTCGTAGCTGCCACCGCCAGGT
>CAYWNG010000512.1:0-3560 GCA_964458685.1 uncultured Pirellulaceae bacterium | reverse complement strand
CGGTGGCAGCTACGAATGCCTCGCTACTTTTGCGGAGCAAAAGGCGACTATGGCGGAGCGAAAGGCGATACTCACAACGGTTGTAGCGATTGCACGATCTAGCGAAGAGGATTTGCTTGGGTAGCTTGTTGTCATTTGGCAACATGCTGCGATTCTGCAACGTAGAGTATCAGACCAAACATTGTGTTCACACAGCACTCGGTCTTCAGTCTGACGTTACGACGATGGCATCCGCTCCTACTACTTCAAAGCCTGAAAACTCTGCCAAAGGCCGAGTTCGGTCGGTCGGATTTCCACGATCCAGCGAAGCCTTCGTATCTGCTGCTGGCGACGGAAAGCAGAACGCTCAGTTGCAACCTCCAACGCAATTGCGACCGACTCCCCGCAAGCGTTCCAAGGGACGTTTGTTTATCTCGATGATACTGCTGTCGGTCTTTGGTAGCCTGGGTTACATCCTTTGGAATGAACTGGTCCGATACCAAGCTTACGGAACGATGGAAGGCCGAGTTGTCCCAGTGGCGGTGCCTTGGTCGGGAATTATCGAAGCGGTACATGTACAAGATGGTCAATACGTTACCGAAGGGCAACTGCTTGCCGTTATCGATAGTGCTGAACTGCAAATTCGTATGGCCAAACTGGAAGATGACATTCGACTTGCCCAAGCTGCTTTGGCCACGCGAGAAAGCGAACTGCAATCCCGCCAACACGAACTAGCCATCGATCGCCTGCGTTCGCAATCCGAATACGATCAACTGCTCAGCCAATTGCATAGCGAACGAGCCAAGCTGGCTGAGCTTAAGGCGCAGAATCAAGCGATCACTCAACTTGAGTACAAGGGAGTTGTCCCCAACGTCGAAGTCTCCCAAAGTTCATCGGCGTTTCAGGGTCAACAACTGCGAGTGCGATCGCTGGAACAAGCGATCGAGCGATACCAAGCTGGATTAGAAGCGCTGGATAAACGCATCGATGACAATCAAGGCGTTGCCTCAGATCAATCGCGATTGAACAATCTGATCGACGAGCGACAACGATTGATTCAATATCAGTTGTTGGGCGAGATCCGTTCTCCAGTCAACGGCCGGATATTGCGAGTCGGACATTGGAAAGGCGAGTTCGTTGAGCTGTCCACTGAGCTTTTTGAAGTGCTACAAGCCGATTCGTTACGAGCAGTGCTCTATGTGAAGCAATCTCAGGCGGCTGATTACCGAGCGGGACAATCGCTTCAGATGCTTGTCCCTCCCAACGATCATGATTGCCTCTTTACCGTTGAACGTATTGATGACGAAACGACAACGCCACCATTAAACTTGGCAAGATACTTCCGTAAAGATGAGAAGTTGATCAAGGTGATTGCCAAACCGAACGATGGTGACTTCCGCGATACCCAAGCGGCCAAGCCAGTTTGGTTAGGCGCCGAAGTTCGCTTGCCACATCGTTTGCTGAACTTCCTCGATGCAGCTTCCAGCACGTCCAGCTCCACAGCCACGCAACAACTTGCGGCGCAATAGGCCAAGGGGAGCAGATCACCAATGCGAATTCTACTGCTGGACTCCGATACCTCATCGGCGCGAGCGCTGCATGCCAAGCTGCTTACCTACAAGGGTGTGTACTGGGATTTGGAGCATTTTGAAACTCCCGAAGTTGCAACAGCTTCGCTTCTGCGTGACGCTTTCGAGGTAGTCCTTGTTCGACTTCGCGGCAATGAGTCGATCGAAGGCGAGCTGCTGAACTTTATCGAAGCTTCAAGAACGCTACCAATCGTCGCCCTGATCGACCCACAACATGCTGAATTGGAATCACAGTGGATTAGCATCGGATTTTCAGACGTACTTATCAACGAGAATCTATCGGCCGACTTGGTGATGCGTCGCATGCGATTGGCAGTCGCTCGTTTGGAACGCCAAACACAAGATCTCGCGCACGCCAAGAATCGCATCCAGTACATGCTTTCAGCCGTTGGCGAAGCCGCTAATGGAGAGAACGCTGATTCCGTTGAATCGAAACAGATCACTCGACAGTTTGATCCAACGAAAAAACGGACCATTGCCATTCTTCGCGACCACGGCACGCCGCGATTGCTTGAAGGTGCCGACGACGAAGTTGAAATTGAGATCTTCCGCGATGTGAAGTCTTACATCCACGCTGTTCGCGAGCAGCCCACGCGATTCGACTTGGCTTTGTTAGAGCAGGATCTTTTGGAACGCGAAGGCAACCGCGTCTTTGAGCATACCGAACTACGATTCCCCGCTCCGCCTTTAGTCCTAGTAGCCAGCGATCGCTCCGATGCATCGGCTGTCTCGCAGATTGCAGATGGCTTCGACGACTGTATCCCAGCGAGATCAAGTACTACGAGCAGCCTGCTTCGCGTTGTCCGTTTGAGTATGGCTCGTTGGGAGCACTCGCGTCTGCAGCTTCAACAGATTCTGATCACAGCTCCTCTGGCACCTGATCGCAGACAAAGCTCGCGAAGTGGTCGCGATCGCCGCGTGGGCTCACGCTACTTGGTCACAAGACCGCTGCTAGCGATTCCAGTCTTAGCCGACGGTTCTCCAGACCGAGCAAACATTCGCGATGCCTTTTCGATCGATGTTGCCGTAGGTGGTATTGGATTCCAGATTTCCAATCACAACGGAATCCCCGGACGGAATTGGGTCATTGGCGTTGAGACTGATCAGAACGACGGACATGCCGATGGGTTTCATTACAGCCACGTCATCGTTCGCAACGTCAGCTATCCTCAGGGTGGCGTGCGTATGGGGTCTCAGTTTCAGACTCCCGCAGCCGATCTGCTGTCGCCAGAGAACCTGATGCCCACGTTAAATGTCGAATCGGGTACTTTCGAACACAAGTTGAGCTCACGAGCGCTCGAGCAGTGGATCGACCTGGGCGTTCTTCGCCCTAAGTTGCTGCATCGCATTAGCACCTGTCCGGAATGTCGCGCCGTTGCCAGCTTGGGGCGTGGTTGTCACGAATGTGGATCGCCCGATATTCACTTTAAAGAGCTGATACATCACTTCGCCTGCGCCGCTGTGAACGATGCTGAAGAGTTCCAGCGCGATGGCGAATTGTGTTGCCCAAAGTGTTTATCCAAATCTCTCGTGATCGGCGTCGATTTCGAATTGATCCATTCGCAGTATGAGTGCTCGGATTGCAACCATACCGGCAGCCAAGTTGCCGACGTGGGTACATGTCTCAAGTGCCGTTTACGTTTTCCCGCTAGTCTAGCTTTGGAAGAAGAGGTCTACGGTTACGATGTTGACCGACTGGATGTATTGGCTCTACTCAATTCCGCAAATTGAGCTGTTGTTACTGCTTGCACCCTTGATGCTATTCGACACAGCGCGCTATGTTTTGGCGGCGTTGGCGATGTGGATCGTTGATGCTGTAGACGACGCGGTTTGCTGGATTCGCGGCCAGTCACAGGATCTGCGATACGACTACTGCCCTAGTGTTTGCGTAGTCGTAGCCGGCTTGAACGAGGCCGACGGGCTAGAGCGCGGACTGTCCAATATTTGGGGTTCGTACCCTCGTCTTGAGATAGTCGTCGTCGATGACGGGTC
>CAYWNG010000511.1:0-5117 GCA_964458685.1 uncultured Pirellulaceae bacterium | reverse complement strand
ACTAAAGGTTGCAGAGTCGTTGACCGTGGTGCTGCCTTGAAACAATATCGACTTGCCTGCGATCGAGCCAGCAATGGGATTGACAACCGCCGCACTATTATCAGTATCGATCGATAGCGTGATGTCGGCATTGGGCAGGTTGATCGACTGTGAGACAACAATCAAATGCTCTGAAGACAGTAGCAGACTGCTAACCGTATTTACGGGTGAAGCTTCAATCGATTTGATCGATAGGGTGTCATTGCTTCCGGTAGTTATGATCGAAGTTGATTTGGCCAGTGATAAATTCGTATTCGAGAAATCGGCGGGCCCATTAACGTTGATCGACAAGGTAGCGTTCGCTGAGTTCTTGTCGTCAACAAAAGTTGTACCGCTGGTGGTGGTGCCACGGGTATCAACAGTTACCGAACTGGATGCCAATGTTAAATTCAAGCCGCCCAGATAAACATGGCCAGCGTTTTGAGCGGTAAAACCTGTTGCAGCTCCAGAAGAATCGATGGTGATCCCCCGATATCCTTGCAAAGTTGCTTTGCTGATATCGATGGCCAGAGAATTGGTGCCTGCTTGAGCAAGCGACTGGAGAGTTAACGTTTTATTGGGACTGTCCGCAGCGGTTACCGCTCCTTCTACGCGGATACCAATGGTCGCTTGAGTAGCCGCCGTGCCGTCGACGACCAAAACGTGATCGTTGCCATTGGCAAACGATATCGTTCCAGCGGCTTTCGTTGTATCGGCCACTCCTGCATCCAACACGATCGAATCAAATAACGTACCTGTATTGGCGATCGCACCGAATTGAATATTGCCACCATCGTTACTACCGGTATGGCGAGTCAGGATGGTCAAGGTACTGTTCGCAGCCAGAGGCTGGACAATCGATTTCCCAAAGTCAACTGAACCGCCTGTCGCACCTGCCGCAGACTCGCTGAGATCGATCACACCATTGACAAAAAGAGCTATTTGAGTGGTGGCTGTCGCATTGATGTTCAATTGCGATGCTACATTGCCATTCCGCACTAGCCGCACATTCGAGATTGTGACGGTGCCGTCCTTTGCCGCTGTAGACCCTTGCGTGGTGATGGTCAGGCTATTCAACCCCGCATCTAAGGCCACGACTGGGGCCAACACCACATTACCTGCCTGTGTGCCATTGGTATTGATGGTCAGAGTGCCTGGTGTTGCTCCAGTCCCATCGACCGTAGTGGTGCCACTCATCGTCACATTGCCGGAGGTTCCTCCCGTATCCGGTGCCGCTCGCAGTGTTCGCGAACCGCTTATCAACAGGGTGACATTATCAATGACGATGTCGCTGCCGGTTGCGGTCAAGTCACCCTTGAGCGTGACAGTTGCGTTGCGCAATGTCAGATCGTTCGTTGAAGTGGTGACTGCATTATTGAGCGTTAGTTGGTCCGTTGCGTTGAAGCCTTGGATTGTTACCTTCCCTGCATCAATGACTTGGAAAGTAGCTGTATTGGAACCGGCTCCCGATTGGCCAAACTTGATATCAAGGGTGCCGTTCTTAAGATCGATAGCACCCGTCGCCGAAACTCCTGCTTGACTATCGATAGTCAGCGTCGGACTATTGACCGATGATATGCCAGAAAACCTGATCGAGCCGTTCGCTCCAGTCGTTCTTATCGTAACTGATGTATTGTTTGCACCAGTCTGTGAGATAGTGGGAGCCCCAGTAAAATCGATCGTTCCAGCAGCGGAAATCAGACGAGCACCAGCAGTTGTTGATCCCGCAATCGTGACATCGGTCTTGATGTTGGTGAACGTAATTGTCGATCCAGAACTCAAACTGGCATTCAGCGTTACTTTGTCCAATGTGGAAAAAGTAATTCCTCCACTTAGAGTCGTCATGGCTGCGTTAATCGTTGCCGTGTCGTTTCGGGTGCCGCTGCCCGTAACACTGATCGAACCGGCACTGATCGTAGCAGTAGTCGCATTGGAAAAGCTGGACGTATTATTGTCATCGGTATCGATCTGGACCGTCAAACTACCGCTGCCGATATTCACGGTTCCATTCAGCGAGACATCATCCTGCGACGACAAGGTTAAGTTGGAATTTGGGGCAGTAGCCGCATTTTGTACTTTGCCCAGCGTCAAATTACCACCGCCCACTGTCGTTAACTGAGCATTGTCGGCCAAGATCATGTCGTAGCTAGACAGGTTCAGGTTACCTGCAAACGTGATGGTCGTGACGCCAGCGGCTTGATCGTTAAGCGTAATCTTTCCATTGTTGGCACCATTCAGATTGATAGACAACGTGGAGCTTGCAGAGGAAAGATTCAAGTCGCCCAGTTGTAGATCCCCTCCATTACCAGCCGTTCCATGAGTATCGATTGTCAGCGATCGGATATTACCGGCTAGATTCGGCATCGAGGCCAGTGCAACATTTCCTCCACCCGCTGCCGCAGTTGTGCTGATCTGAATGGTTGATGCTGCAACCGTCGAGTCGATCGACGCAATGTCGGTCATGGTCACGTTTCCACCACTTGTACTAATGGAACGAGCCCCGTTGAAAACCACCGAGCCTCCACCAGTAAACGTAACATCGCCACCTGTGGTTATGATGTTAGCGTTTCCACTAAGCTGAACGGTAGGCGAAGCGCCTGTACTAGTGATTACGACGTCACCGCTTGCAGTATTGATGGCTCCAGTAGCCTCGATACTGTTGCCGCTTAAGAAGATCGCTCTTCCATTGGAATCACCGGCACCATTCGCTGTGACCGATGATACTTTGACAGAGCCAACCGCAACTGCATTGAGATACTTCAAATTCAAAAAACTGCCCGCAGACGCATCGATATTGTTTCCTGCATTGATTTCAACTCCCAGAGTATTGGAGGTGTGGCCAGAAATCGTTACGCCACCTGACATCACAAAATTGCGGTCGGCAATGAACACAAGTTTACCAGTGGTCGCAGCAGTTACGTTAATGGAAACCGTTACAAAGATATCTCCAGCGCCGTTCCCACTAGCATTTGCGCTGTCGCTAGTATCCAAAACAACAGTCGTTCCCGCGTTCAACTGGCCCGTAATGACCGAGACCTTAACATAGCTATTGGCACTATCGTTCACTGCCACCGAACTATCGGCAACCACATGGATGTTCCTGGGATCGATGATCCATGTTCCACCCAAGCCATGAGCCGAGGCCAAACTAACAGGATTATCGATAATCAATTTCTCGCGACTAGAGGTTTCTATCACCCCACCATTGCCCGACAAGGCTCCACCACGGGCGGTGAGAACATGAGTTCCGCGAATATCGGTCTTTTGCTCAGACCAGACGGCGATCTTGCCACCTTCTCCATGCGTGATCCCATCGGCGTGGATACGCACACCGCTATCGATGAACACTCGCTGAGAATTTGGCTGAGCTCCTGGCAAACCTCGAAAATCTCCACCAATCGAGATCGAACCAGCTCGTCCGCTGCCCGATACATTGATCTGAGCTTCATCGACTATCTGAATTTCACCGCCGCGCAGGTCGATGCGACCTCCACTGGAGCTGTTGCTGCCCGTGGCGAATAGCTTACCAGCGACAACCAGCACGCCGTCGCTTCCAGCATTCAGCGCGATACTTCCCTGGCCACCAACTTGGATTGAACCATCAACGGTGATGTCCCGCGCGCTAAACTTGACAGCCCCCGCCTGACTGGACAAGCTGGCCGAGCGATCCATTCGAATCGACAAATCAGCTTGGAGGTTCACCGTCGATGAAACTCCATTGAGCGATCCGCGAAGGTCGATCGTTCCCGCATACGCATCGAGCCGCTGAGGCAATTGCACATTGCCTTCAAAGGCGATGACGTCTGTCGATCGCAATGCAATTTCGATGTGTTTAACTTGATTCAAGTGGGCGTCGTGGATGTCCAGCCGTACGGGGCTCGAGAGTGGCTGGTCGGGTGCGGATATTTGCAACCCTTCCATCCCAGCTCCGAATACAACTTGAGTACTCGAACTACTCAGTTGAAGCATCGATGTTCGTTTGCTTGCGGTCCCGAACAGATCCGACTCCGCGCGGTCTAGTTGGTCCAAATTGCTCAAGCTGGCATCACTCAACGCCCAAGTGGAAAGGCTGTTGATTTGAAACTCGCGTGAAGCAGATTGAGTCAAGTCCGCGACTAGCTCAATGCCCTCAAGTTGAAATCGCGAGACCTCTCCATTGTGTTGCAAGCGAATGTTGAAACCTTGCGAGTCGCTGTCGAAAGTCCCACTCTGTATCCGGTCAGTGGCCGAACCGATCAGCACAATATCGTTCACTCGGCTAGAGTTTGTACTTGCCTCGTTGGTGCCGCCCCCATGGACTACAACCCCGCTCTGCAAGGCAATCGTGGGGTCGATATAGACGATGTCTTGATCACTTGAACCATTTACAACGATTCCCTTGATGGAAGAAATCGAACCAGTCCAAACTCGTTCGTTATTGACATCGACCACGATATTGTCGCCAGCGGCAGTCGATTCACGGCGGATTTGGAATTGATCCGCATGTCCATCGTTGGCACCACTGCGAGCATCAATGTGCAAAAGCGCATCTGCACCGCCCAACAGCGGATCGGCATTCAGCACTCTGCGATCCTCCAAGTTTGCATCGTACAACTTAGGATAAACAGGGGCTTCATCACGATCAAAGGTCGGTGAGGATGGGCGCGCAGAGCTTCCTTCAGGACGTAGACCTACCCATCGAAAAATCCTGCGTATTTTACCTAGCATCTAATCGAAGCTCTTCGGCTCAGCCAGCCGACGTAGGGACATAGATTTGCGTCGTGGCAACATCTGGGACATTCTCTCATGATCATCGGATCGCACGGACTTTCAATTGTACTTGAAATTGGGATTGCAACCCTTATGTTGGTCAAAATCAACTGTCCAGTTATTCGGCAAAATCGTAAGTTGCCGCCACAGTCGGCATTATTGACACCAGATCATGGCCCCTCTGACGAGGGCTTGTAGCAATCATTCGTTCCGTGGCGGATTTACGGGTTATCAGTAGCCAGGCATTTTTTATGATGACTCGCTCATTCAATGACGGGAGGTACCGCCCTATATTTTGCCTAAGCAGCACTTGTAGATTTGCTAGCAGGCAAGATTCGACCGTTTCAAGT
>CAYWNG010000510.1:0-5132 GCA_964458685.1 uncultured Pirellulaceae bacterium | reverse complement strand
GTATGAATGCGTCAGAGCGTCGGCTTGCGCTTTACTGTCAGCGAGGAAATTGGCAAAGAGCATCTTGTTGCTGCGGTGCATGAGTTCGCGAGCCGCGATCGTCGATTCGGTGGATTGAATCAGGAAAGGAATGTCATTGCTTAAAAAACGACTGATCTCAGCGGCAATTATCATCAGCCTCACGCTGAGCTTTGTTGCCATGGATGCTTGGATGAACTTTGGATGTCCTGGGTTATGGATGTTGCCCGTGGGAATCTATTTGATCTGGGGCAGTGCACTTGAATGTTCGACGATGTTGGGCCGCAGCTTCGGAAAAATGACTTGGCCAACGATGCTTGGAACTACAGCGGTCATGATCGCAGCCAGCATTCCCATGTTGTGGCCGCTCTCGGGAAGCGAATATCCAACTGATTGTCCATTGGGATCGTTGGGCTTGCCGCTAGTGGCTGCGGTGATATCGCAACTGGCTTGTTTTGCTTGGTATTTTTCTGGCTTTGTGGCAAATTCCGGAGCATTTCACCGAGCCAGTTTGGCAGGTTGGGTGTCATCCTATTTTGGAATCTGTTTCGCATTTGCTTTAGCTTTACGTATGATCGGAAACAGCGGTTGGGGTTTATTCCTGATCGTGGGAGTGATCTTGGTAACGAAAAGCTCGGACGCAGGCGCATATTTTACAGGCAAGCTATTCGGTCGAACGAAGCTATGTCCGGCAGTCAGCCCGAACAAGACGTACGAGGGACTAGCAGGTGGCATGTTAATTGCATGTTTAGCTGCGGCTGCCTACTTTGTGTTCGTTGGTCGAGCTATATTTTCAGAGACAGTGCAAATTCACTGGCTAGGAATTTTGACGCTGGGAGTCGGACTGACTCTAGCTGGATTGGTTGGCGACTTGCTTGAGTCGGTCTTCAAACGCGAAACAGGAAACAAAGACAGCGGAAATCTCTTGCCGGGACTAGGTGGACTTTGGGATGTCACCGATTCTCTGCTTCCCGCATTTGTCGTTGGCTACCTGCTGTTGCAAACTCAATGGATACGAGGACCGTTACAGTAGCTTTTCACAGAACTGGAAGTGATGATGTCAGAAGCGAATATCCATCTCAACGATCAAGCGGTAGTGCTCAGTCTATTCGGGCCTCAAGATCAGTATCTTAAGTTGATTCGCAATCACTTCGGCGTCGTCATTACTCATCGCGATGGCAAGTTGAAAATCATCGGCGAAGAAGAGTCCGTACGTCGCGTTACGAATCTTCTCGAAGGCCTTTTGATCCAAGCCAAACAACGCGGTGAACTCACTCGACAAGATGTCGAAAGCGCTTTGGGCAACATCGCGCAGGCTCCAGAGAAATCGCCGGGAGTTGCAGCAACTCTACAGCCACCACTCGAAGTCAATGTTCCGCAGATGCAGCGGAAGATCAAGCCGAGGACTCAGGGTCAAGCCGACTACATCCAAGCGATCCGCGCGCACGATTTGGTCTTTTGCCGTGGTCCTGCCGGATGCGGGAAAACATATCTGGCAGTCGCGCTGGCCGTTGAAGCACTCAAAAGTCGCGCCGTCGGAAAAATCGTTTTAGTCCGTCCAGCCGTTGAAGCTGGGGAGAGTTTAGGGTTCCTGCCCGGTGATTTACAGGCCAAACTGAATCCGTACCTCCGACCTCTCCTTGATGCGCTCAACGAGATGCTAGACTATGACCAAGTTAAGTATTTGATGGAGCACGATGTAATCGAAGTCATCCCGCTGGCCTACATGCGGGGTAGAACACTTAATGGTGCGTTTGTCATCCTTGACGAAGCTCAAAATACGACTTCGGCACAAATGAAAATGTTTTTGACAAGAATGGGCGAAGGCTCCAAAATGGTCGTCTCGGGCGACATAACCCAGGTGGACCTGCCCAGCGGAGTGACCAGCGGTTTACGCGACGCTTGGCAACGTCTGCGAGGCTTGCGTCGCGTTAGTTTTGTTACACTTAATGCCACCGATATTGTTCGGCACCCTCTCGTACAATTGATTGTTGGGCGATACGAAGCCGCCAGCGAGAGCTTGAATCCTTTGGAGGATAGCGGAGTCGATCCGCTCGATTAATCGCCACATATGGCATCAACCAGCCCAGTTCGAACTCGAAGCGAGCGCGTTGCATCACTGCAACTTGAGCCCAGTGCGTTGCGCCGTCAAGTTGCTCAACTGCTCACCGCTCGCTCGTTGATCCAATTGCTGATCGCCTTAACATCGGCCGCTGCGATCGTTGTCATCTTTCGTGGTTGGAATCCGCCGTTCTCCTATCGCGAAGGTCAGATCCCCGATCGCGATATCGTGGCCCGCGTCGCTTTCGAAATGGAAGACGCTCAGCAAACTAAAATGCTTCGCGATCAGCGTCGTCGCGAAACGCTGTGTTACTACGAGAACCGTCCTCAAGCGATCTCGCAAATTCGCAGTGCTCTTCAGAATCAAGTTTACGGACTCTTGGGTGACAAATCGTTCGAGGATTTGAACGATGACCAGATTGCCACGCTCAAGAAACTGACCGAAGACTCAACCAACACAACTTCGATTACATCCGAAGCGGCGTTGGGACTGATTCGCGGTTTGCTGTCCGATCCCGAACAGTTGAACAAGTTCGGACCATCGCTACAAAAGATACTCAACCCAATTGCCGATCAAGGTGTTCTTAAAGCCCTCGCTCACGATAGCGAACAAGGCAATCAACGTTCGATCATGGTGATCCCCGTGGGCTCGCCAAACGATGAAGTGTTTGTCGATGTGAGTTCCGTTCGTCATGCGGATATCGTCGCAGCTCTGCCGGCCAAAGTCGCCGAGGTGCTGCAACAGACATACACAGGTCCTGACACGCCGATGATCGCCAAGTTGGTGGCCAACTACTTGGTGAAGGAACTCCCGGAAACGCTAAGCTACCATTTTGATCTGAGCCAAAAGGCTAGGAACAACGCCGAATCGTCCGTGCAAAAGGCGATGGTCTCCTATTTTCCAACGGTCAGCAAGTTAGCCACGGCCGGTCAACCAATCTCGCGTGTGAACAATCTGCCGTTGTTGCGAGCAGAATACGACGCGTGGATCGATCAGCTCACAAGCGGTAAACGCATATCACACTTGTTGGCCTTCATCGGCATTCTCTTTGGCCTCTATCTCTTCTGCGGGCTGTACATCTACTATCAGTACGACTCCAGATTGCTTCACCAACCTGTTCCGCTGCTTCGCATGTTGGGATTAGTTGTTGTGACAAGCGTTTTTTGCAAGGTCACGGCTCCTGATCCGATGCGAGCTGAATTGCTTCCGCTGTTGGTCAGCGTAATCACGATGACGATCACCTTTGGTCGCCAAGTGGCCATTCTGATTTCAACGTGCCTTGCCGTGCTTGTCACTTTGGCACTCGGTTTTGACATCGTGGAACTGATGACACTTTGTAGCGGCAGTTGTGCCATGGCTCTGTTCGTCGGTCGCATTCGAACGCGGACAAAGTTGATCTACGTCGGTCTCGCTACCGGCGCGGTGGTTTTCTTGATTCACTTAAGCTTGGACACGGTTGTTGGCCGATTCAATACAATCCCATCTTCCGACCAATTAGGCCTTGCCGATCGATTGTGGACCTTTACTCAGTGGGTCACATTCGAATCGGGACGACTAGCTGGATTTTCGGTGCTCGCAGCGGCCTTGGTTGCTGGAATCCTGCCGTTCTTGGAGCGGATCTTCGGCGTGCAAACCGACTTGAGCCTTCTTGAGCTTGGTGATGCGAGCCACGCGTTGCTACGACAGTTAGCTCAACGAGCACCTGGAACTTACAACCACTCGATCAATGTCGCTGCGATTGCTGAAGCGGCGGCGGATTCGATCGGTGCCCATGGCTTGCTGACTCGCGTGGGCGCTTACTTTCATGATATTGGCAAGATGTTCAAGCCGAACTACTTCGTCGAGAATCAAGATCAAGGTGCTAATTGCCACGATTCACTCCAGCCAGCGATGAGCACCTTAGTCATTATCGCGCACGTGAAAGACGGTGCTGACTTGGCGCGACAACACCACTTGCCACAACGAATCGTCGACTTCATCGAACAACACCACGGAACGACACTGGTCGAGTACTTCTACCGAGAAGCGACCAAGCGCAGCCAAGAAGATCCCAACAAGGAAGAGGTCTCGGAAACATCATTCCGTTACCCTGGGCCGAAGCCACAGACACTTGAGGCTGCGGTGTTGATGTTGGCCGACTCGGTTGAAAGCGCTAGCCGAACTTTAGTGGAGCCAACCGCGTCACGACTGCAAAACTTGGTCGACAAGATTGCCATGAACAAGTTGCTCGACGGACAGTTTGATGAATGCGGTCTGACACTTCAGCAGTTGGACCAAGTGAAGAACTCGTTGGTCAAGTCGCTAACAGCAATCTATCACGGCCGCATCAAATACAGCGGACAAGCATCGGCTTAACGAAGAGAGCAATGGACAGCATCGAACTGGAAATTGGATTTCATCTGTCGACTCTCGGTGATCCCTTGGAAACGGAGTTAACGGCACGATTCCATCACGCGGCGAAGTGGATCGTGAATCGGTTTGCTCTCGAGCGGCTGACCGTAAGTATCTCGATCGTCGACGACCCTACCATCCATCGACTCAACCGCGAGCACTTGGAGCATGATTGGCCGACCGACGTGATTAGCTTCGCATTCGAGCCTGGCCCGCAAGCCAGCGGCGAGGTCATCGCGAGTTGGGATACAGCCGAGCGTTTGAGCGAGACTGCCGGCTGGCAACCCGCGGATGAAGTTGTGCTTTACGTCCTTCACGGGATGTTGCACATCGTCGGTTTAGATGACATCGATCCAGAGGCGCGAACTCAAATGCGTCAAATCGAATTCGAGTATCTTCGCGACGCGGGAGTTCAAGGATTCGAATCGTATCTCCAACGCTTCGACGATGTTTCGTATTAGAATTGTGAAGCCTTGGAGCAAGGAATAGTGCAGTTGCTTGCCCAGAAGAATACCGTGTCTCAAGAATGGGGCGGTTCATGATTCGATACGCGATTGGGATTTCATTTTTAGTTTGCTGTTGTTTTTTTGTTTTGCACTTCAAGTCATTATGGAGTAAACCGCAGATTCAGGTGGTCAATCCTGGACTCGTATTGTGCTTG
>CAYWNG010000509.1:0-5154 GCA_964458685.1 uncultured Pirellulaceae bacterium | reverse complement strand
TCGATGTCAACATGCATGACTTTATGGAAGGCATGTTCCAAGGTCCTTATCGTCGCTTGAAGGTTGCGATGGAAAAGGAACCTACCGACCCGCAGGGATGGAAAGCTCTGCGATCCGATGCGCTGATTCTCGCCGAGGGCTCCAATCTACTACTCATTCGCAAACCGGAGAAGGATGTGCCCGATTGGCTCAAGTACAGCGTTGCCTCTCGCGATGCGGGTGCCGAGATCGTTAAAGCCGCCAAGCAAAAGAACTTTTCGGCAAGCAAAGAAGCTTATGTCCAGATGCTCGAGCATTGCAATGCTTGCCATAAGCAGTTCGAAAATGGCAAGCACATTTTGAAGCCATAGTTCGAGACCGAACGGCTGGCATTCGTCGTGCGTGGGGTCGTGCGTGGGCTGAGGCGAACTAGTTTTTGAGTCTGCTATCATGGGAGCGCAAGTACCACCAATGACAAGCGTTGCCATTGATTACACCTACTCGTATCCGTTCGCTAGCGAGGTCTGCGCAGAGGAAGAAAAGCCGCTTGTGCGGTTGTCGACCTATGACGACAAAGGCTCTCCGCACTTTTTTGACGCGGGGATCGCCGAGCCTGCTGTCTTTGCCAACGCGCTCATTTGTATCAGCACCATCGTTCGCTCTCATTTCTTTGAGCGAAAAGTAGGGCTGCTTGATCCCGTCGTGACTTGCGGACAATCACGGCTTCGTTTCGAGGGCTTTAGCGGTTGCTGCGGCGTTTACCTTCAATGTAACTTTGACGATTCGGCTTTTACCTCACCGATTCAAGGGCGAGGGACAACCAACATCGACTTCAACGAACAATTCATCCAAGGACTGGCCCAGACTCGCTTTGCAGAATCGGCTCAATTGAGCGTGGGTGCAAATGACTTGACACTAGCAGTTGGCGGTCGAGTCATCAAGGAAAAGAAAGTTAAGCTACCGCTGCGATGGCTTAAAGGCTTTTGCGAGGTACAGAGCTACCTCACGGATGCCGAGTTGATGTTCACCATTCCTGCGGTTGAAGTGCTTCGCTTCATTCGCGGCCTGCCAAGATCCGCAGGTCGGACGCAGACGCTTGGGTTGACTGCCGCAAGCAATAGCCTTCGGCTCACAACTAAGACGGGGAAAGGGACCGTTCCAGTTGTTGGAACCGAGAGATTACGAGCGATCGAGCCGCTCGTACGCATCTCCAAGAAACCAGTGGAAATCTGGCACGCACGAGGCGTCACCACTTGGAAAATTACATTAGCGGGCTGCACGTTTGTCGCGACATTCAGTCCAGAAATCTACCGCGGTTTCTCTGGCGAAGGTCAGGCACTTGAAAGTCTTGCGACGGGAGATTGGAAGAATGCGCTTGATCAGGTTCGTTCAAAGCTGCATTGGCAGGGAAAGATCGACACGACCGAGATCGCAGAGAAAGCAAATCTACCGGTTGCTGAAGTTCAAAGCGCCCTCGATGCGCTGGCGACGCGCGGTTTGGTAGGCTTCGACATCAGTGACCAAAGCTACTTTCATCGTGAGCTACCGTTCAATTCCGAGCTCATTGAAGACCTGCATCCTCGCTTACAATCCGCAAAGAAGCTAATTGCGAACTCCGCGATTCGGCAGCATCAAGCCATTAGCGCCACCGATTCGGAATGGCTGGTACAAGGCAGTGGAGTCGAACACATGGTTCGGCTATGTGAATCAGGCGATCGCTGTACGTGTACTTGGTATAGTAAGCATCAGAATAGCCGCGGTCCATGTAAACACATTTTGGCGGCTCGCATCCTCGCGTTTGGCGACAACGATTAAATTCTTTTCTGTGCACGATAGACAATATGAGCAAGTTAACCATCGATGAAATCCGGGATCTTGTGTTGGCGGACGACCGTGATCAACTCTGCGAGCGAATGGCCAAGCTCACCGAAGAGCAAAGAACTGCTTTGGCAGGCGATACACTGCAGTTCGTTATCGATGTCATTAAGCATTGTAGCTTTATGACGAAGGTGGAGGAGGTACCTGACCACTTAAAGGCGATCAAAGCGAAGATCGACAACAACGAGTATCCCGATTGGAGATGCCCTCGCTGGGCAAGCCAACTATTAGTCGTCGGACTCTGCGATTGTGAGCCTATCAAGTTCGATTATAAATTCAGAACGAGCCTCCGTTCGGAGTTGAAAGACATGCAGCAGCGTATGCTGCAGATACTCGACGCCCGTCGTCCAAAGTGGCTGGCCGATTGGCTCAAGTGGGAATGGAAGCAAGAGTTCCCGGTCCCGTCATGGTATCTCGAACGCGGGCTTATCCGTAGCGGAGCGCTACCGGCAAACGATACTGCCGAGTACTACGGAAGAATGGCTGACGAGATGCAAGTGATCGAAGGAAATTTCGTCAACACAGAGGACACGATCCCGCTATTTCCTTCACGACGCGCGATGCTCGAAGCCGACCCGGACCTCTTCAAGCATGACATCTGGCGTCTATTGCAAGTGGACAGTTGTGCATTTCGCTATCCACAGCTAGGTTGGCCCGATTTGCTGATCGAATTGAGTGCGGCTGGTCATCTGGATCGAATGAAGCTATTGACGACAAGTCTGAATGGCATGACCTTGCCGCTCTCCGTGAAAACGCTAACAGGATTGGCAAAGTTCCATGAGCAACTGGGGCCTACTGTCACGGAGCGTGAGCAACTTGTGGACGCCTATCTTCGGCTTTTGCATGTGAGTAATGCCACCGTCGTAGGTCTGGCCGTGACTGCTTGTGACAAGCTGCATAAAGACAAGCGGCTCGCATCTGATCCATTTCTGAAAAATCTTCCAGGCGCGTTTTTGGCAGACAAGAAATCGCCAGTATTGTCTGGCATCAAGCTGGCGATAAAAGTGGTCCAATCCCATCCCGCCGGCGCGCCGCAAGCCGCGCAAGCCCTGGTCAAAGCACTTCAACACTCAGACGCAGATGTTCAATCTTCAGCGGTAGAAGGATTGTTGAAATTGCGGAGTTCGATCACCGCTGAACAACGGGCTGAGATCGAGGAACAGCTCGACTTTCTGGCTATCGCTATTCGTCCGCAAGCGAAGAAGTTGCTCGATGAGCTAGCTTCGAGCAGCGAAGCCGCCCCCGTCCAGTCAACAACTAACAAGTCGAAAAGCTCAGGCACTTCAGCGAAGCAGAATCTAACGGCCAAGCCAAGCCAATCACAGCTCACAGAGCCTTCCCATCGCGACTCACCAGACATCGCACACATCGACGCCACCATTCGATGTGATTCTCATTTGGAGGCTGCAATTGCCGCGAGAAGTGCAAATTCGCCACCTGTGGTGCTTCCCATTGCCAAACATGCCATCCCGCGGCGCGATCCAGACAGTCGAGTGAATCCCATTGCTGACCTTGATGAACTCATCTCTGCGGTCGCTACTTTCGTCGAAAAAGTGGACGACGTTATGGAGCTGGAACGCATCCTGGATGGCATCAGCCGGTTACATCGCGAAAAGCCAAGCGACTTTGATAAGCGCGTCGATGC
Organism: uncultured Pirellulaceae bacterium; assembly: GCA_964458685.1. GTDB lineage: Bacteria > Planctomycetota > Planctomycetia > Pirellulales > Pirellulaceae > Aureliella. Next base: position 1,652 of record CAYWNG010000509.1, on the reverse strand, counting down.
ACTTCGAAAGCAAGTTCTCAAACGCTCGGAAACCTACAACGACAGCACGCTGGATGTCGGAGCCAACATTGAGTTACGTACGCTTATTACTACCTGGTTAGACATGGAACCCATTCCTAATCCACGTCGCATCCATTGGTATACCATGCGTCAATGGTTCCTAAGGGAGCGAATATATGAACTGATTGAGCGACTGGAAAGGATCAAGCGAGGTGATGACTACTACTTGAAAAAGAAACCTGTACCAATGCTGGCTCTTCCAACGCATCGCGGTGGCTGGATCGATCCGGTGGTTTTGGTTGAGCGCATCAATGAACACTATGCTAGTCAGCATGTACTGATCGATGATCACGATCTGGCGCAGGCGATTTTGCGATTGACTCCAGACGGGCGCGCCGAGGCATTGAGCAGGCTTGGCAAACCAGACTACTACAATGGTGGCAAGGATCTACGTTATGCGCTCGGGGATAAGGTGGAAGTGTCATTCAACTCGAGACATGCCGTCATTCAGCTTGCTGCCGAGCGCGCACGAATTGTCAGCTTGGCTGATGAGAAGTATCAACCCGTATTGCCAATCGCCCAAGCCAGCCTAGGCAGCGGGCAGCGGATTTTGTTGGAAGGAGCACTTCTAGAGGACCCGACGGTACCCTTCGAACTCATGGAGACCGGCTTCTCGTATGAGCCTAAAACGGATTACGTTCACGATCATTTGACTCGCCACCTATGGCCCCGACGCTGGGCTGCTTTGACGAACCCGATGGACACGGATGCGAGTTGTCTGGCGGGCCAAACGAGTCACTTGTTGGATGGTGAAGCGACCTGGACTGCGGCGGCCTGTCGGCTAGCCATCCTGGCAGCATCGCAGGATCGTGGCGAGATACGAGTTCTTGCGACTGACGCGTTGGTTGAAGCCGGTCAGCGACTGCTCGTGGTGCCCGAGGTCTTGGGGCATGCGCTGGCAGTGAACTACTCACTGGTTAAACTGAATCGAGTTTCCAAGGTGCTGTCTGAAGTAGCCAAGGTCTCCAAACTTCATCATTGGCTGGTGCTCCGATGCCTTGAAGCATGCGTCATTGACTTGCCCGAGTTACCTAGCGATTCACATCTCCTCCTGTCGCAGATGATCGAAAGTGCCATTGCAATTGGCGCTGCACTTCAGCCAAAGACCTGCGACAAACTCAAATCGATTGACGGCAAAAGCAAGAGTGGAAAGCTCGCCAAGCAACTCTTGGGGCTTAGCGAAGATGCGGAGCACATTGCTGCCATCAACGCCGCGATTGTGGACGCCACTTATCATCGAGCATGCCGCTGGCAAAGAATTGTTTCAGGAGGATGATAAGTGATTGGCTCGACGGAAAGGACCTTTGGAAGATTGTGGGAATTCATGTTGAGCAAGCCCTGAGATTGCAAATGACAAAACCACCCTAACTACCTGCCGCCTACCAAAAGCTCTGAAAGACTTACGATGGCGTGACTGAGTACATCGTTATTTGTTGGCGATTCGTCGAATCAGAAATACCCCCAACAGGATTATCTCGATTTCTCGAATTTGCCTGAGGACACACAAGAATTCATTGCTTCAAAAGCCACTGGCACCCCATCGGGCACCCCAAAAAGCGTGTTAAAGCTCGATCTAAAGGAAGACTCCCAGT
>CAYWNG010000508.1:0-5157 GCA_964458685.1 uncultured Pirellulaceae bacterium | reverse complement strand
TGGCTTAGTTTCCGGTGGTTTACACCACCGGCAGAGATGTACCGCCCTCCGGGCTAAAGACAAGCAGTCGCCTTCGGCTTGCCGTTAAACGCCGTTAAACGATTTAGGGCCAACGTCAGCTTGAAGAAACAGTCGCCTGCCTGCGGCTTGCCGTCAATCGCCGTTAAACTCCGTCAATCCCCTGCACTGCGAGTCATCATGCTTCTGAGCTGCGGCGGACTGATCGATAAAGCCATAAACTGCACAGATCCATCCGCTAATGCGACGTTGTATCCACCTGCATGATTCGATCCGCTAGGAGGCATCAAGTTCGCCATGGGTATATCTTGCGGCTTCATCCAAGGCACCGCATCGGCCGGAGCGGCTTCGACTACCAAAAGTGTAGTGCTCGTTCCATCAGTGATGCTTCCGAAACTCACCGGCTTCGATCCTGGAAAAACAGATGCCGGATCATCGATAACCTGATAACAAGTCGCCGGCGATGCTTGGTCTTTCATCGACGGGCATTTGTACACCTTTAGTATTACTCGACTGGCTTGAGCGTTGACTGGATCGTCCCAAGGCTTGCTCAGGTCAATTGAGCTATACAACGCTTGCTCGCCCAAATACGGAAGTATCAAGGTTCGCCAACTATGCAGAGGCTGACCATTACCATCAACGGTATAGGCTGGTGGAAATGTTCTATAGGTATCATGGTAATTGTGGAGTGCCAAAGCGATCTGCTTCATATTGTTAGAACATTCCATTCGCCGCGCGGCCTCTCTTGCCGCTTGAACTGCTGGAAGCAACAATCCAACCATGATCCCCAAGCACGGCAGTAGCAAAACCCCACCCACAGCCAACACAACGATCAGAGTCGTACTTGAACTACTCCTGGGAGGTTGTGGTGGAGCAAAATTGCCACCTGGATACTGTGGCGGAAAGTTCTGTTGTGGTGGACCTTGGTTGGCGTAGGGATTGTAAGACATCTGGAGAACTCCGGGTCAAGTTATCGTAGTCAAATTATCGTAGTCAAGTTAGCGTTGAGTGGCTGGCTGAGCGGACTCTTTTTCTTGAACGAGTTTAAGTGATGGAGCTTCGCCAAGCAATTGTCGCATATCGATTTTGACATACGGTCGCTCGGCAGCAGGTCGTTTATGGTCTGCGTTAGCGACATACAAAACCCGATCTGCTGGAATGAACAGAACATTGTGAAGGTTGGACTTCATCGCGACTGGACGAGACATCAACCACATCGCAGATTCAGCGTCGATTTTGCCATACTTCTCCATGACTCGTTCGCGTAGCTTTGCCAATCGATCACCAGCCGACAATACAACTGCATCCTTGATGCCTTCGCCCAAACGCGGATCGGCTTGACCGGGAACGATAAACTCAACTTGCTCGGGCACCGCAGCTACACCCACTGCATCGTTGGTCTTTCCATCAGCAAAGACGTAGTAATACTCGCAAGTCCGCGGACTGTCCTTCCAAAGTGCCTTGACCTGTTCAAGCGTCGAGCAATCCTCGAGAGCAATTCGCATCAGCGTCGCCATAGGAACACCGTCCCATTTGCCTTCGCCGCGTCCCCCCATCTCTCCAAGTGATATCTGAGCGTCGTTCATGCCTGATACGCTTCCGGTGAATCCTGCATATCCAACGTTCGCAAAGGGAATCTTGCCTTCGACAGAAACGATAAAGTTAGTTGCTGCGTCTTGCAGTCCAATCGTGGTCATGTAATCCAAGACGCGACCGTGATAGAGCTTGCCATCAGCGGTAGCCGCACCGAACAAGGCGAACCCCGAGCAATGGAACATTTCGGGGAAGACATTCAGCGCGTCGACGACTTCGACTGGTCGCCCGAGCGCAATAGCCAGAGCTTTATTCTCATCTCGAAAGCGCTTCGGAATGTGCTTCTCAAGTTGCGCAAACGCACTATCAAGCTCAGTTCTAAACCATTTGCCGGACATGATCGTATTGGCGGTACCAAAGGTGTACAGCACAGAGTCGATGCATGTGTTCGCCTCGTCCTTCAGCAGCTCACCGTGGGCTTTGCCAACCTGCTCGGGTGTTCCGCGAAGCGTGACGACGCGTTGACCTTCGATCCAACGCAGTTCGCCATTCTCTGTTTGACGATTTTGTTGCTTAGGCTTCTTCAGAACATCACCGGGAGCCAAAATCTCCAATGCTCGTCGAACACCACGAACCAGTGTTGTTTCCAATTCGTTGCGATCTAGCGACTTGACCTCAAATCCTGGCCATTGATCAGCGGCTGCAAGGGGCACTTCGTCGAAGCTGTAGGTAGCTTCAACTTTGACATCATCGCTATTGATTAAGAAGTTCTCGCCCTCAAACTTCAGAGTTACTCCGCCCGCCTTCGCCGATGTTTGATCCTCACTAACGCTCAAACCCGCCAGAGTCTGCCCTATCCCAATTAGCCCCTTGGCGTCGGCAGACAGTACAATCGGTGCGTAAGCTCCCACTTCGCTTCGGGGGCTGAGCAGCCTTCGCGATAGGCCTTTTAGCTCCAACTGATCAGCGGTATCAACTTTGCCTGTAGCAAGAAAGACGACCTTATGCTTCGGGATGGCAAATGCAGTTGTTTCTGCTCGTCGTCGCACAACAACACCGTAGTCTTGGTGATCGACGGTCATGTCAAAGTCGTTTTGATCGCGGCGAATCTCCAGCTTGATCTGTTGCGGCTTTCCATCGATAGCAACGCTAACTTTGGCCGTTAACTGGAATTGTTCAGCTCGACCGGTCAAGATTTGCACCACCGGAGTCAATCGGTCGACCATGGACTTAGCGCTAGCGGCTGGCTTGCCTTCATCGGCCGCTTGAATATTCACACCGCACCAAACGCAGTTGAGAATCAGCGAGCAAACGATCCAGCAAACGATCCAGCGAAATGAGCGATCGATCCTATCGAGTTGGAACATAGCGTTCTCCTAACATTCGCGGCGAGTAGTAAGTTGCAGTTAGCGGTTAGTATGATAACCTAAGCGCAGCTTGTCAGCGCGACTATTTCACTTCCCTGCATTTTCTATCCACCAATTTCCAATGCTTCGAAACTCGTTTTCGCTTGCCTTCCTACGGATTGCAATCTGGCGATGCAGCACTGCCCGCCACATGACTAACGCAAACTCGAATCGGCAGTTTTTACTTCGAGTCGCTGCTGCTATTTGTCTTTGGTTGATGATTACAGCATCTATCAGCGCAGCGGAAACGCCATCAGTTGGAGCAGTCCTCAAAAACTTGCCCGATGTGCAGTATCCGCCTAGCCATGCAGTAGTCGACGTAACACAAGCTCCGTACTTCGCCAAAGGAGATGGAGTTACGGACGATACTGAGGCTATTCAAAAGGCGCTTTCGGATGTGATGGGGCAACACAAGTTGCTTTACTTTCCTAAAGGCACTTACCTGATCTCCAAGACTCTCAAGTGGTCCAAGAAGAACTCGGCTGGTAAAGAGGCTTGGGGGTTCAACTTCCTGGAAGGTCAAAATGCTGAGTCCACCACCATTCGACTCAAGGACTCGACATTCACGGATACGACTCAACCATCAAGTTTAATGTGGTGCGGGGGCTTTGGATCGGCGGATTGGTTTCATAACTACGTTCAAGGCTTGACCTTTGATGTTGGCTCGAACAATCCTGCCGCGATCGGGTTACAGTTCTATTCGAATAATTCAGGAGCGGTGAGGAATTGCCGATTCATGGCTGGCGAGGGAAGTGGATGGATCGGGCTGGACCTAAGCCATCGCGATATGAATGGTCCTTTGCTTGTTCACAACTGCGAAGTCATTGGATTCAACAAAGGCATACACACAGCAAACGCTGTCAATGGTCAAACCTTTGAGCACATCACGCTGCGAAACCAAAGACAATTCGGATTCGACAACGAAGGGCAAACCGTGAGTATCCGCGGGCTCTTTAGCGAAAATTCAGTTCCAGCAGTGAGAAGCTATGGCGTTGCTTGCTTGCTGGACGCACAGATAACTGGCTTAAAGCAATCCGAGCAATGGCCTGCGATCGTAAACTATAACGGAGGCCGCATCTTTGTCCGCGATGTTCAGACTTCAGGTTATCGTCGAGCGATTGGTGATGTTACTACTCCGGATTGGTTCGCGGTCACAAGGATCTCGGCAGAGGAGCCGAAAGGGCTTGGGCCAAAGATTGCTGAGTACTGCTCGCACGAGCCGACCTTCGCATTTCCTTCTTCGCCGCGGTCGATGAGGCTAGAGATCAAGGAGCCACCGAAGACTGCCAATGATCCGCCTAACCGTTGGGCTGACGTGGATCGCTTTGGAGCTGATCCGACGGGATCGACCGATTCATCGGCGGCGATTCAGAAGGCAATTGATTCGGGAGCATCGACAATCTTTCTGCCTGGGTCCTACGCGCTTCGTTCCACTGTAACCATTCGAGGCAAGGTGCGTCGCATCGTTGGCGTCGGCGGAATGATCGACTATGCAGGAGCGGCTAAGCCCGATTTTCGTATCGAAGACGGCGACCTTTCACCGGTGACGTTCGAACACATTGCTCACGTTCATGGTGGAGTTGAAGTGAACTCCAAGCGAACCGTTGTTTTTCGAAGTGTTTCCGATTGTGATCTGGTCTTCGGTCCCAAGGCTAAGGACGGCGAAATCTACTTTGAAGATTTCGTAACGCACAATCTGCGACTCAGACGGCAAAACGTGTGGGCTCGCCAACTTAATGTTGAAAATGAAGGGACTCACATTGAAAACGAAGGCGGCCGACTTTGGATTCTGGGTTACAAGACAGAGCGCGGCGGTACCTTGTTGGAAACTCGCCGAGGTGGACAGAGCGAAGTTCTGGGTGGATTCAGTTATACGACTACAGCCGGAAAACTAGCGCCGATGTTTGTCACAGAGGATGCGTCGATCTTCACATTCTTCAACGAGATCTGTTTTAACGGCGATCCGTTTGCTGTTCGTATCAAGGAGACTCGGAAAGGCGAGACCAAGGTTTTTACCAAGGATGAAGGCCACACCTGGCCCTACTCTGGTCACCAGAGTAAGCAATAGGATGAGCTTTAATACGGTACTTTCCAGACTTTTTTCATAACCCGAAGCATTAGAGCATTAGCGAGGGAGCGGCCTCACAACCCGAAGCGTTAGAGCGTTAGCGAGGGACAGCCCGAATCGTTAGTTTTGAAG
>CAYWNG010000507.1:0-5157 GCA_964458685.1 uncultured Pirellulaceae bacterium | reverse complement strand
GGACGCTCTGCAAACCGCTGAAAAGCATGAAGTTAAGGCTTATCTCTTGCAAGGCTCGCCCAGTCGTTTATCGTCGGCGGTCAAAACACTACGGGCGCACACGGTTCAAGTGCAAAGCCCCAAGGCTGAATTCGAACACGCGGGCAAGAAGTACTCGCCTAAGGACACTGTCCTAATCTCTTTGTCGCAGCCTCAGCATTTCCTCATTCGATCGGTGATGGAAACTCCGCAGGAGTTCGAGCGAAACGTTTTTTACGATGTCTCCAGTTGGCATTTTCCAAGTGCGTTCGATCTGCAAATGGTTGAGCTGAAGCAGGCGATCCCCGGCGATTGGAAGCTGGGAAGCTTTGATCCGAAGAATCTTGAAACATCCGCTATCGAAGTCACTGCTGAAGACGCGTCTACGGTGGTGGCCTGGGCAATCCCGCCCGTTGAGTTGCAAGTCCCGAAAGTGATCCTTGCGTTACAGCAACAGGGCGCTCAAGTTCGCGTGTCGACGCTTCCTTGCAAAGTTGGCAATACAGATTTGCCCGAAGGTTCGTATATCGTGCTCAAGCAACCCAATCGCAGGCTTTGGAGCAAGCTGTCGGAGTCGATCGCAGAGTTGAGCAAACGAGAATCGATTCAAGCTCTGCCGATCTACTCGGGGTCCACAGTTGTTGGTCCCGACCTCGGAAGTGACACGCTGATCGACATTCCAATCTGCAAGCCGCTACTGGTGATGGGCTCTGGAACGTCCTCTTACTCAGCCGGTTCGCTTTGGTACTTCATCGACTATCGTCTGCGATACCCTGTGGATAAGGTGGATGTCGATAGGCTGAGTTCCCTCGACTTGAAAGACTATACGTGTGTGTTGCTTCCCGAGGGAGCCTATTCGACGTTGAGCGACACTGCGACAGAATCGCTGGATCGCTACGTCAGAGATGGTGGAACCGTTATTGCCATTGGATCAGCCATTGGAACGCTACAGAAGAAGAAACTGATCAAGGGCAGCGACTCAAGCTCGGAGTCTTCAGAATCAGCCAAAGACTCATCCAACGCGAGTCGTCGATTTGCTGACGCAGATGACGAAGCTGCACTCGAACTTGTGGCTGGAGCGTTCTTCGAAGTCTCGGTAGATGCGACGCATCCTTTGGCTTTCGGATTCCCAGATAACAAGATTCCTGTGTTCCGAACCTCGTCGCGACGCTATCAGACTCCCGCTAACAGTTACCAGTTGATCGCGAAGTATGACGATGTGATCGCGGGCTATGTCAGCAAGCGTAATCGTCAACAGTTACTTGGATCAGCGGCGGCTTGGGTTCAACCCTCGGGCAGCGGTCGCTACATCATGATTGCCGACAATCCAGTGTTCCGAGGCTATGTCCGAGGCGCTGAAAAGTTCCTCGTCAATGCGATGCTCATTGGTCCGTCCTTCAAGCTGCCCTCTGGCAGCGGCGGCGACGGCGACGAGGATAACTAGCGCGGCACGGCGTAGAAACTAGCCGCAATGCGTTAGCGTCCCGCTTAGGAATACTAGCCGCCAGCCGTTAGGCTCCGGTTCCTTTGGAATTGAAGTCAGTCGCTGACAAAAACAAGATTCAGCCGGATCGAAAACTGCGCGAGTCCGAATTTTAAATGCAGGCAAAACCGGACGCTAACGCGTTGCGGCTAGTTCATAAAGGCCACCTGCATTCTAAGCGGGACGCTCTCTAACGCGTTGCGGCTAGTTCAGAGCGGCCGCTAGTTTCATGGACGAAGCGATTGAAAAGCTTGCCGCAGGAACTGTATCAACTCAGTCGGCAATACAACGTGCGAGCCGAGCGACTTTTCTGCCAATTGACCAGCCAGACCATGCACATGCGCGCCAAGCTGCGCTGCGTCGAACGGACTGAGGCCTTGGCATATCAAGCCTGTGATGATGCCTGTCAACACGTCACCACTACCGCCTGTTGCCATCGCTGGCGTTCCCGTCTGATTGCGAACAGAACGCTTTCCATCGGTGATCAACGATTGATTGCCTTTCAGCAGAATCGTGCAGCCTGACTTACTAGCGAATTGAATGGCTGATTCGCCTTGCCGCACCGGATCGCTCGCCGCCACGCCGCTCAATCGAGACCATTCACCGGGATGTGGTGTCAACACGGCTGGAGCTTTCAGATGTTGATGCCAATCGAAATGCGTCGCCAAGGCATTCAGCGCATCGGCGTCAACAACTACTGAGGTCTGTGGAGCTTCGATGGCAATCCAGTCGAGCAAATCCACAACCATTTGATCCAACAGCTTACTTCGGCCAAGCCCAGGGCCAATCGCAACACAGTCGCTCATGCGAACCCAGTCGAGCAACGATTGGGTCAGACCACAGATTCGCCCCGACGCATCCTGACGAGTCAGCGGGACGATCATGAAGCAAGGACTGTAGGCAGCAACTGTCTCGACGCAGCAATCGGGCACAGCAACTCTGACTAGCCCAGCGCCGGTTCGCACAGCAGCCATGCCTGCCATGGCAATTGCACCTGACATTCCACGCGAACCACCGATCAAGAGTGCTCGACCGAAGTCACCTTTGTGACTATCGGGCGAGCGCGGTTCTAGTTTTGGCAGAGAGCTTTCGGACAACTACTTCTTGCCACCACGAAGAGTATTGAAGTAGTCGCGAGTGTGTTCGCGCTGAGTCTTCGGTAGCGGGGTATCGTCCAGAGCTTCAGGATCGGCCGCTAGTTCTTTAGCAATCTCTTCTTGCACTTGAACTCGCGAAACACCCTTGCGGTTTTCGCCGCCAACCTTGCCGCCCATGTAAGTTTGACCCTTCTTCATCTTGTCGCGAACTTGCGAGTCGAAGAAGTCGATTTCATTCTCTTCTTCTGGGCGTTCTCCCTCGCCTTGACCTTCACCCATGCCATTGCCTGGATTCTCGGATCGCATTTTGCCCATGCCTTCTGCAAGACCGTTCTTGCTTTCAGACAGCTTTTCCATCAACTGATCCAGATCTTGCAATTCGCTATCGCTGGCATTCATTTCGCTCAACTGCGAAGCCATTTCGCTCATCGCCTCTTGAAGGCCTTGTTGATCGCCGCTCTTCATGCAATTTTCACACTTCGAAAGCATGTCGGCCATCTGTTGCATCTGAGCCATGCTGCTATCCATGGATTGCATTTGTTCGAGTTTTCGTTGCAGCTCGCCTGCCTTTTGCGAGTCGCCCGATTTCTGCGCTTGCTTGATCTGCTCTTGCAAATTTTGCTTCGATTGTTCGTGAGATTGTGAAGCTTGCTGAAGCGACTTTTGGAGTTGTTCGAGCTGCTTGCTCAATTGCTCCATCTCGGACTTGTCCAGCTTGCCAGCCTTGATGTCGCTCATCAGCTTTTCCAAAGCTTCCTCGGCCTTGTCAAAGTCAGCCTTCTTGAGCGCATCGGCAAGTTCTTCAGCAGGGCCGGATTCGAACTTCTCCATGTTCTGCAAGTTCTTTTTCAAGGCGTCGGCGTTGCCGAGCTCCTTACGTCGTTCGTTGAGTTGTTCTTTGATATCGTTCAGCTTCGATAGCGCTTCCTTGTTGTCAAGCTTGGCGTCGTTCTGCATCTTCTCAAGCTCACCTTCGAGCTTCTTGAACATGTCGACGGCATCCTTCAAACCTTCCTTCTCAGCTTCCTCGCGCTTCTTGCGAATCTGCTCAAGCAGCGGTTTGGTCGTGTTCTTCACAAGGTTGGTCGAAACCGTTTGAGTTTTTGTTTCGGCAACTGGTTCAGCAAGACTATTGGGGATGTAGAAGTAAAGTCCAGCGAGCAAGACTGGAACGGCTGGGAAGAGCACACGACGATTGATTCCCCAATCGAACTTTGATCCAATGTCCAAGACTTCAGCGCGACGATTCGCATCAGCAGCAAGAGCTTGGCCTAACTCAGTCGCTCGATCCTCTTCGCCCAGCAACATCGAACTCGACAGACGCTCGCGCAATCCGAATCGACGATCGACTTCAGTGGAAGCATCGATCAAAGTTGGTCGTCCGATCCAGGTCATCACAGAGTTGATGATCAAGCCAATAACGATAGCGGCACCAAACCACGATCCCAACCATATCTGTGGATCTACATCAAGCGGTGTAACCTTTGGAAGCATTGCACCCAAAAGTGCAATCGTCAGAATGGTCCCCAGTGAATATGGGATGAAAGAAAAGAATCGAGCCGCCATCATTCGGCGCCAAGCCGCTTTTGACTTCTGCTGAACGTGATCCATGACGAACTCCTTAGGTTATTCCGCCACTGGTGATTAATCTATACTTCGAGTCTATTGCTAACTAATCAAGCTGGGGATCAAAGTCGGTACGCGCTCTAGCTGGACTTCGGATCGTTTTGGCGATTCGCGAAGGTTGGTTGACTGAGCGGTTGGAGGGGCGTTAACACCCCATAACAAGTATACCGGGTTTGTAGGTGCCAGTGCAAACCGGACTTGCATTTTTGTCAAACTGGAGGATTTTTGAGCCATGACAACTGGATTTCGACTGCTTTTAGCCACTCTTCCACTGTTGTTATCGACCTTTCTGCCAGCTCAGGACCTGCGTATCCCAGCGGGCAAATCGCGTTTAGACGTGGATGTTTTGGGGAAGGAACTCGAACTCCACTGCTACAAGCCAGCCAAATATGCAGGCAGTCGACTAATCGTGGTGATGCACGGAGTCAACCGAAACGCAGACGAGTATCGCGACCACGCCTGCGAAATGGCCGACCGCTTTGAGGCTATGGTGGTTGCCCCGAAGTTTGACGCGAAGCGATTTCCAAGCATCAAATACAATCGTGGTGGCATCCTAACCGAGGATAAGCAAGCGGTCCCCGAAAAGGACTGGACCTACCAGTACATTCCGGCTTTGGTCGACACGATTCGCAAGCGCGAGAGCAATGCCAAGCTCAAGTTCTGGATCATCGGGCATTCTGCCGGCGGACAGTTTGTTGCTCGTATGTCAGCCTTTCTGGATATCGGCGCTGAACGCATGGTAGCCTCAAATCCAGGCTCACATCTTTTTCCAACTCGCGAACTTCCGTTTGGATACGGCTTTGGTGAACTTCCTGAATCGCTTTCAGACGATCAACGTATTCGCAGCTACTTGGCAGCGCCTCTGACAATCTACCTTGGTACAGACGACGATCATCCAGACGAGTACTTTGATGACAGCACCGAAGCGATGCT
>CAYWNG010000506.1:0-5164 GCA_964458685.1 uncultured Pirellulaceae bacterium | reverse complement strand
TGAGACCTTTTTCGTCGCTAGTGACCTTCACTGCGTTGTAAATCGGCGGCAGGGAGTCCTGTGGAAACTCTGCATCAAATGTCGATCCGATCACCTGAGTGATGCGTCCGACGCCGGTCTTAGTAGCTGCCATTGGTAATCCTCAACTGGATTTTCTTAATGGATGATTGTTTGAAACTGTATTGTTTGTTCGTCGGCCACGCACTTGCGGGGCCTTGGAAAATGATCGGGTTTCGCATTAGCCTTCGAGAGCTTCCACACCACCGATGATTTCCATAATCTCTTGAGTAATCTTGGCCTGTCGTGCGCGGTTGAAGGTCATCGAAAGCGCCTTGATGATTCCACCAGCGTTTTCCGTTGCACTCTTCATTGCCACCATCCGCGCGATCTGTTCACTCACAGCCGCATCGAGGAAGCACTTGAACAACTTAACTCGGAAGCTAGCCGGAACAACCTCTTCCAAGATCGAGCTTGCAGAGGGCAAGAATTCGTAGTCCGCCCTTAACGCTCCCGTTGTTTCCGCAGTTGCGGAAACTTCTGGCTTGGCAAATGGCAACAACGTTTCAGTTACAGCGACTTGCCGCGAAATGCTAACGAACCGAGTGTAGACCACATTCAAGCGATCCATTTCACCGGCGATGAACTTATCCATCAAGCGATCCGCAATGACGGCAACATCTTCGAACTTGGGCTCATCTTCAAAGTTCGTGTATTCGCGATCGATCTTCACGCCACGAAACTTCAAACCAGTAATGCCGCGCTTGCCGCTGACTTCGAAGGCCTGTTCAGATCCAAGTTCGACCAACCCGCTTCGCGTTTGATTGAAGGCTCGAATCACCGATCCGTTGTAGCCACCGCAAAGACCTCGATTGCTGGTGAGCACCAGTGTGGTAGCTTTTTTCACTTCAGGCCGTTCGGCGAGAAGTGGGTGAGAAACTTCGAGACCGGCGTTGGCCAAGTCAGTCACAATTTGCGTGATACGCTGAGTGTAATCGTTCGCAGCCGCGGCGCGGTCCATGGCTTTCTTGAACCGCGCAGTGGCGATCAATTCCATCGTTCGCGTAATCTTGCGAATATTGCGAACCGACTTGCGTCGTTTGTCGAGTGCACGAATATTGGCCATGAATGGTTACCGCTCGTAGGATGCTGACCGTAAAACTAGGCTTTGTAGCCCTTCTTGAACTCGGCGATGGCACTCTTGATGCCTTCTTCAACCTCTGACGTCAAATCATTAGTCTCACGCAGCTTATTCATTACATCGCTACGTCGGTCTCGCATGAAGTCCAACAACTTAGTCTCGAAGTCGGAAATATTGTCTACTGGCACATCGTCCATGTGTCCACGCGTTGCTGCGTAGATACTGACGACCTGCTCGTAGACGCTCATCGGCTTGTACTGAGCCTGCTTGAGCAGTTCCACCATTCGATAACCACGGTCCAGACGACCTTGAGTCACTGGGTCAAGGTCCGTTCCCAACTGAGCGAACGCTTCCAATTCGCGGAACGAAGCCAAGTCCAGACGCAAACCGCCCGCGACCTTCTTCATCGCCTTAATCTGAGCTGCACCACCCACGCGAGAAACCGAAATACCCACGTTCATCGCAGGACGAATGCCTTTGAAGAATAAGTCAGGCTGCAAGTAGATCTGACCATCGGTAATCGAAATCACGTTGGTAGGAATGTAAGCCGAAACTTCACCTTCCTGCGTTTCAATGATAGGCAAGCTTGTCAGCGAACCACCGCCCAAAGCATCGGACAACTTGGCGGATCGTTCTAGCAAGCGGCTGTGGCAATAGAAAACGTCACCGGGATACGCTTCACGTCCTGGTGGACGACGCATCAAAAGAGACAATTGTCGGTAAGCGGTAGCTTGCTTGCTCAAGTCATCATAAACAACCAACGCATGCTGGCCATTGAACATGAAGTACTCAGCCATCGCAGTACCCGAGTAAGGCGCGATGTATTGCAGTGGAGCAGGGGAGCTTGCGCCAGAAACGATCACGGTGGTGTAATCCATCGCGCCGTGCTTACGCAAAGCTTCAACAACGAGAGCGACCGACGAGTCCTTTTGACCGACCGCAACATAGAAGCACTTAACACCAGTGCCTTTTTGATTGATGATCGTATCGATGGCTACCGCAGTCTTGCCAGTCTTTCGGTCACCAATGATCAACTCGCGCTGACCACGACCGATTGGCGTCATCGCGTCAACCGCCTTGATACCGGTTTGCATCGGCTCGGAGACCGGTTGTCGTTCTGCTACACCTGTAGCAATCACTTCAACGGGACGTTGTTCGGTCGATTCGACTGGACCGCGGCCGTCTAGCGGGCGTCCAAGTGGATCAAGAACGCGACCGATAACACCAGGCCCAACTGGTACGCTCAACAGCTTGCCAAGTGCCTTAACCTCGTCACCCTCGCTAATCGTCAGGTAATCACCAAGAATAATGATACCGACGGAGTTTTCTTCCAAGTTAAAAGCCAGTCCAATGACGCCGGATGGAAACTGAACCATCTCGCCCGCCATCACACCTGAAAGACCGTAAACGCGAGCAATACCGTCGCTGACTTCCAGCACGGTACCGACCTCACGAACGTCCATTTGGCTTTCGAAAGACTCGATCTCTTTTTGAATGACTGAGGCGATTTCGTCCGAATTGAACTTCATGCCTAACCTCGAAAAACTACGTTGTTAAGTTTGTAATGTATTGGATTGTTTGAAAACTACGAAAGCAACGAAGCGAAATTGTCGCGAATCGACTTTTGTATTCCGCCAGACACAGCGTTGCGAATCGCCGACATTTTGCCGAGCACACTGCCGTCGAAAACTTGATCACCCACGCGAATCAAGATTCCACCGAGCAAACCAGCATCGACCTTTTCTTCCAGAACGACCTCTTTGCCGAGAGTCTGGCCGAGCTTCGCGGCAATCGACTTTTGCTGTTCGCTTGTCAGAGCATAAGCCGAAGTCACCACCACGCGAATGCGTCCCAACTGTTCGTCGCGGATTGCATTGGCGCTGACCTGAATCCCACGCAACCAACCGACGCGGCCTCGCCGACAAAGAACCTTCAAAAAGTTCAACAGCGTTGCGTGAATCTTACCGCGGAAGACGCGATCGATTAGCGATTCTTTCTCTACCTGGCTAACGCGAGGCGAGGCGAGAAGCTGCTCCAACGCTGGATACTGAGCGAAGCACTGCTGGACGATTGCGTTCAGTTGAGAAACGATTTCGTCTGCATCTTTGCCGGCAGCGCCAAGGATGGCCTTGCCATACAAAGCACCCACTTGCTGGGCATCGCTGTCCAGAACAGTTGAGTGCAAATTGTCTTCAGGTTGATTCATCGCTTCAACACCAGTGGAGGAACTCGTGCAAACTAATTCTTGCTTGGCAACTTGGCCAGCATGTCTTGAATCATGCTGTTGTGATCCGCAGCCTTGACTTCACGACCGATGATTCGGCCAGCCAAAGACATTGCGACATCGGTCGACTTCTGAGCCAGTTCATTCAGCGCGACGGACTTTGCAGATTCAATTTCTGCGAGAGCTCGTTCGCGTTGTCTACCAGCCTCTTCTTGAGCGGCGGTGATCAGTCGCTGACCAGTGGCTTCGGCATCTTTCCTAGCATCTGCAAGAATCTGCTGAGCCTCGGCGTTGGCCGAAGTCAACTTGGCCTCGTACTCTTTCAACTTAGCCAGAGCATCTTGCGAAGCCTTTTCAGCGTTCGCCAAGTTATTGGCGATTGTCTTCTCACGCTTCTCCAAGCCTTCTCGAATCGGCTTCCAAGCGAATCCGACTAGACCTGCCATCAAACAGCCGAAGACAATCAGCGTGGCGATAGCTTTTTCCGAACGAAACTCGGACGGACTCTCGGCTTCGTCTGTCATGTTGGCATGAGTCGGATCAGCTTCGTGTGCATGACCCTCGCTCAGCGGCGAAACTGCAGGAGCAGGATTCGCTAGCACGGGAGTCGACAGACTGCCACCCAAGACCAGCAAGACAAGTAAGCACAGTCGTAGTGATTGCTTCAACATAATGAACAAAGCCCTGACAAGACCAGCAGCAAAAATTAGTTGAATGGGTTCTGTGACATGCAAACGTACACAGCGAAAAACGCCAAACCTTCGATTAGAGCGGCAGCAATAATCATGTTGGTCTGAATCGAACCAGCAGCTTCTGGCTGACGTCCGATCGATTCGACGGCACCCTTAGCCAAAAGACCAATTCCAAGACCAGCACCGATTACAGCCAAACCAGCACCAACGGCACTAGTAACGCCAACGGAAGTAACTTCAGCGGCCGATGCAGGCAACGCCATCAAAGCTGCCAAACCCATTGCACGTACGCAAGTCATCGCAAATTTCTTCACCTGAGATCTCCTGTGAAAATCTTTCTAAAGTTATTTAGTTAAGTAGGTTGAGGGAAGTTGAAACAGTGGCTCGCAGGTCACTCGTGAATCACATCGTTAGTGATGATGTGTTGCACTTGAGATGAACAACGAAGCCAAGAACGTGAAAATGTAAGCTTGAAGGAAGGCAACAAACAGTTCCAGGAAGCTCAGCAGCGTCGATGCCACGATGGCAATCACCGCAGCCACGCTCCAAGTCCCGTCGCTCATCGTCGCAGCCTCTGCGCTGAAGCCGATCCCCATGAAGCCCAGAAGGACCAAGTGACCAGCGACCATATTCGCCAGAAGTCGCACCGCCAAAACGCCGTGTTTGATCAACAAAGAAACAGCTTCGATCACCCAAACCATAGGCACAACAAAGATGCCCAAGTAGATTGGCAATCCAAGCGATGGAGCTAAGTTCTTCAAGTATCCAGCCACGCCAAAGGCTCGTACGCCTTGAACAACTCCAATACCTAGCACGATCGCGGCCAAAGCACCCGTCATTGCAAAGACGCTGGTCGGAGCACCAACCCATGGAATCATTCCCATGAGGTTGCAACCAAGGATGAAGAAGAACAATGTCCACATGAACGGCAAGTAGTGATCCGCGTCATGCTCGCCCATCGCTGGCACTACCACGCGATTTCTAACGAACAAGACCATGCTCTCGAGCAAGTTCCACAAGTATCCCTTGGGAGAATTCCCCGAAGAGATCTTCTTGGCAAGCCAGCGGAACAACAGCAGCATGATCACTGCAACCACGACTTCGATCACC
>CAYWNG010000505.1:0-5171 GCA_964458685.1 uncultured Pirellulaceae bacterium | reverse complement strand
CCAAACATTGTCCCTAAGTGCGAATTCTAGCAAATCCACAGAAAACCCGGATGGACCATTTAAAGTACAGTGATAAGGTATAACTGAAGTTAAGAAGCTGGATTAAACTTCTCCCTGCCTCGTGCCTCGCAAATGAACCCGCCACCGAATACTCTCCAAATGTCGCTGCATCGCCGCCGCTCACGTCATACGAAAGTAACCTATCTTGCGTTATTACTAACACTCTTGTGCGCCGCGGCGTCTGCAGAGCCGCTCAGCGATTCACTTGAAGAGAGCTTTCGTCAGCCTCCGTCGGATGCCAAGAACTGGGTTATATGGGTATGGCTTCGTACGCCCACCACGCCCGTTGCCATGACGCGAGACCTCGAGGAAATGAAGGCCAAGGGGATCGAAGGTTTCGTTCTTTATCATCCTGGTGCAGGAACTGGCACACCGGTGCCTTCGCGACTCCCCTGGACTCCCGAATTTCGAACGGAAATGCGACATGTCGCACGCGAGTCCAAACGGCTTGGACTGAAATTCGTTCTGACCATCGGCCCATCGGGCGTTACCGCACCGGGACTTGATCCCCAGTATTCGGATCAGGAGTTGAAATGGACTACGTTAGAAGTAACGGGACCAATGAAATTCGACGGGGTGTTAGCGTTGCCAGAAAAGAGCAACGAAGAAGACCGAAAAGATGCGTTGAACAAGGATGGATCGCCGATGTTTTGGGATCTTCGAGTCCTTGCCGTGCCCGTTAAGAAACCCATTGAGCTTGCGGAGATTCAGGATCTCTCCTCAAAGATGGACGGCAGCGGAAAGCTAAGTTGGGACGTACCGGCAGGAAACTGGAAGATTCTGCGGTTCATTCAGCGGCCTAAAAACAAGGTTGAGCGATGGGGAGAAAAATATGCGACTTATTGTGATTTACTCAATCCAGACGCAGTCGCACAGGCTTGGACTTTGACCTTAGCGCCGCTGCTCAAGGAGATGACGCCCGAGGAACGCTCAGGGTTGGTCGGCGTTTTTGACGACAGTTATGAAGGTGGACATAGCGACTGGACTAGGAATCTTCCACAAGAGTTTCAGCGGCGCCGTGGCTACGACCTGATGACCTATCTTCCGGTCTTGGCTAACGAAACTATTGGCGATGAAGTGATTACAGCCGGAGTGAAACGGGACTTCTCGTTGACGCGGACGGAGATGATTGCAGACAATTATTTCGGTCGGCTAAAGGAGCTTTGCCATCAGAACGGCCTTGAACTTTACGCCGAATCCACCAACTGGCCCAATTATGAATGGAATGGTCATCAATGGATGACCCGTAACGTCGATCATAGCATGGGCGAATTCTGGCATACCCATCGCCAATTTAATCGCGATTGCGTGACTGCTAATCATATCTTCGGCAGGAAAATCACTATGTCCGAAGCGTTTACGGAGATCGGGCCTTATTGGGAGGAAACACCGTCTTTCCTGAAAGGACTTGTTGACCGCGCTTACTGCGAGGGGATGAACCGCGTTTGTATCTGCAATTACAGCCACTCGCCTTTGTTGGATGCAAAACCGGGCCTTGTGTTTATGGCTGCAACCATGATGAATCACAACATCACATGGTGGGAAGAGGCCCCAGCTTTTTTCAAGTATATGGAGCGCTGCCAAGCGATGCTCCAACACGGAGATTTCGCGGCCGATGTACTTTGGCTGGCAGGGGATGGCTTGACAGGAGGATGGGAGACGAAGGGGGCCAACCTGGAATTACGAGGCGGTTATGACTACGACCGCATTAGCAACGACAACCTCGTTGAACTGGCAACTTTTAAGGATGGGCACATTGTCCTTCCAAGTGGAATGAAGTATCGGGTTTTGATCATGCCGCCCTTCCACCAGAAAATGTCGCTGGCGGCGCTAAGGAAGATCGCGGAGCTCGCCGAAGCCGGAGCCACGATCATCGGTGCTCGCCCCTTGGGTATCAGCGGCCTGCAACTTGGAGAAGCCGATGAAAAGGAGTTTGAACAATTGAAGGCCAAGCTTTGGGGCAATCTTTCTGATCCTCAGTCTGCTTCCAAAACTCAAGTCGGCAAGGGATGGGTGATCCATGGAAAGCAGCCTTGGGAGATTATGCAGGAAATGGGATTGGGGCCAGACTTCGAATTCGAAGGGCTTAGTGAGAAAGGTGAGGTGAATTGGATTCACCGCCAGTCGACTGATGCAGACTGGTACTTTGTGAGCAGTCGCGGACTCTCTCCCGAAAAGCTGACGTGCAAATTCAGAATCACCGGCAAACAGCCTGAACTCTGGGACGCGGTCACCGGAGAAATGCGTGATGCCACCGCCTTTCACCAAGTCAACGACCAGACGATCGTACCATTGGAGCTTGACCCATCTGGTTCAGTATTCGTTGTATTTCGTAAGCCCATCGCCCCGAACTCAGTCGGCACCAAACCAAGCAACTACCCACAAGCGACAGAACTCGGGCAGCTTGCCGGAGCTTGGAGCGTGACCTTTGACTCTCAATGGGGCGGACCCGCGAAGCCTGTTCAGTTTGACTCTTTGGTTGATTGGACCAGCCGCCCTGAAGAAGGAATCAAATACTACTCTGGTTCTGCCATTTATAAGAAGTCTTTTGATGCCCCAGGAAATATCATGCCGGGGCAGAAAATCATGCTTGACCTCGGTGAAGTGCGAGAAATTGCGTCTGTCAAGTTAAATGGAAAGGAGCTCGGAATCCTTTGGACGCGTCCGGCACGCGTGGACGTTACCGAGTTTCTCAAGCCGACTGGAAATCAGTTGGAGCTCAAGATCGTTAATCTTTGGCCCAATCGTCTGATTGGCGATGATTCCCTGCCTGCTGAGAAGCAATATACGAAATTCAATATGCGAAACTATTTTGGGAAGCATTTATTTGCCAAGGGCTCGCCCCTTCGGCCTTCCGGTCTCCTCGGACCAGTTACTTTGCTGCAATTGCAATGAGGTCATATCGATCCAAAATCTGGAAATTAAGATAAGGGATCTACTCACATGGCCCATATAAGGCATTCGCGTTCTAGTCACTCTCCCAAGGGAGTGATTTCATTGGCTGATGCGAGTGCCATTGCAAAATACGATTGTCCAGGACACCGATTGTCCAGGACACAACCTTACAGTAGCGCAAAAAACTCTGTATCCCCGAACCATCCCCGCAGTGTCCCTCCCTTTCCGCCTCCCGTGTCCCTCCCTTTCACGCGCCCGTTAGACTCCTTATTGAAGAGCGGCACAGTTCCCCGGGATCGGCGAACGACATTGTCCGGTAGTGTGGGGAGGGCGTCTCGAAAGGGACGCCCTTACCCGATTACCCGACGAATTTCGTCAATTGAGTTTCGATTTCTTTTGTTTGTCTAAAGATATTTTTACGTCAGGCATTTCGTCAAAGAACTGCACCACTAGAGGATTGAATCCTGGGGCTTCGATACTGATCTGGGCGCTGCCAGTTTGGTATGGGCCAGGCTCGGCCTGATCATCTCCAGTGCAGTAGGCTGCGAAAACGGTAGTCAAGAAGACAAATCGCCCGGTGCTTGCGTTGTACATTACCGGTTCCTGGTAATTCTGTTTTGATCCCAACAGCATAGAATCATTCGATCTGTAAAACTGAACGATCTCGGGATGAGTCCCATCCGTTCCTAGGATTTCGCCCGTAACCATTACCCACGTGTAGCCATCACCGTGACCGAAAGAAGTCTTGCTGCGGCGTGTATCATCTGTCTTGGGCCAAGCAGACGCCGGACGAAATTCTACAGGTTTTTGCGAGTTAACCTCAATTACTGATTTGACTTTACCACCACATGCTCGGCTGCAAGCCGCCAAAAAAGTCTGATGATGTTTGTTTGAAGTCGCCTCTAGTTTTTCGATCTCTTTCACAAATCGTGGTTCACCCAGCATGCCCATGATGTTTGGTGGAAGAGACTCCTGCGAGGCAAGCCATATTCTCGTTGGGTTGTCTTTATTTTGATGCCTGCAAAGAAAAGGAAACAGTCTTGCAGAATGCTCCCCAAGCGAATGAGCCAAATTTGGATGTTGCACAGAAAGCGATCGCAGTTCGTCGGGATATTCCAGCAACGAGATCGCGACGATACCCGCCTGATTTTTAGTTAATTCTGCGGCGTTTGCCACTAATGTCTCCGCGGCATCCTTGGTTAAACCAATGTCGCACAGAACATACATTTTTAGAGTTCGATCTTCTTCGTTGTCCTTGCCATCGAAGACTGCCTGAGCGATCCGCTTTGAGTATGGGCGAGCCTTCTCTCCATAATGGCGAAGCAAATCACTTGCCGGGTAATGTTTGTTGAAATCAGTATCGGATAGATCATCAATCAGATGGTCAATTGTTACATCGATTCCCGGCCAAACCCCTGTTTTCTGTTGCATTACGTACCAGTTGACGACGGGGTCATCACTCTTGATACCGGTGAGGATTGCTGCCAAGACAGAATCAGATGATCTGGGTGCGCCAATTAGTGCAATCGCAGCAGCTTCACGCACGTCTGGATCTTTGTCCTCAATGCCTCGCTTAATTGCGGTTGCTATTGAGTCCAACTGTTCGTCGGAGAAAACGCCTTTTCGCGCTCTTTGGTTGGATTCTTCAACCGGAGTGTCTGCGAAACCGCCAGGCCCGCTTTCGGATACCTTCCAATATTCTCCAATTGATTCGTACCCGGCAACGCGCTCTGACTTTGATTCAGATTCAGTTAGCTGAATGAACTTAGCCAACTGCAAATCTTGTGTGCATGCCGTCGTGATCGAGATGACACAGACGGCGATCAAGGGAATCAAATGCTCTTTCATCAGCAGATCGTCTCGTGTTTTGCATAGTTGGATAACACTGGCCATCACCCTGCACGCGAGAGTAAGGCTACTTTAACTTTATGCTGGCGATCACGTAGTCGCCGCCAAAAAACTATGAATCAAATTCGCGACCGATCGGCGACTTGCGTGCATCGCTTGGTTCCCCCACGCTTGCGTCGCGAGAGAAGTTCCAACCAAGCGGCAGGTCCGCATCGCAGATTGTACAGTAATACCAGTTGTCTTTCACGATGTTTCGTTCTCCGCAGCTTGGGCAAAGACGGAAAACGACCTCGGTGCGAGCTATACAACGGATCTATCCAACACTTCGATCCGGGACTGGGCCATTTGAATCCTGCTGGCTTGCCCAG
>CAYWNG010000504.1:0-5200 GCA_964458685.1 uncultured Pirellulaceae bacterium | reverse complement strand
TGAAGGAACAGTCGCCTTCGGCTTGCCGTTAAACACCGTTAAACACCGTTAAACACCGTTAAACAATTTGCCGCCGCGACTGTTGGTATTGCGTCGTACTCGTTTAACGGCCTTTAACCGCGGGCGCTAACTGCGCTAACGACGGCGGCTAGAGCCCTTCGATGTTGCACCTTTGGCCTCCTTCGCAACTCGAAATCCTAGAACCACTTGCTGCGAACGAAGTAGACCATCATCACAATCGGCAAGATGGCACAACATGCAACCGTTGCATAGAACAGCGTCGCGTTATCAACAGGCAAGGCCGTAAAGTTCTGTCCGAAAAAGCCTGTTAGGAAGGTCAGCGGCAGAAAGATAGCGCTCAGAATCGTCAATCGCTTCATGATTTCGTTGGTGCGCTGCGAAGCGGACCAAAGGTGAGCGTCACGAATGTTGTTGACCATCTCTCTGGCACTCTCGACGTAGCTGTGCAGTCTCAGTGCGTGATCAAAAACGTCGCGCATGTAGATTTCTACCTTGGGGCTGAAGAGATCGTTGCTCTGGTGAGTCAACGTCGAAAACACATCGCGCTGCGGTAGGAGAATTCTTCGGAGCTCAAGTAACAGTCGCTTGAAGTTGATGATCTCTCCAAGCTTGACATCCTGAGCCGAACTAAGGACGCGATCCTCCAAGTCGTCCAACTTCAATTCCACCTCGGTAATGAGCGGGAAATAGCTGTCCATCAGTCCGTCTAGGATCAAATAGCACAGGTAGTCGACGCCCTGGCTGGCCACGCGTCCGTCGGCCGACAGTCGATTCCAAAGCGAGTCGATCGACGGGATCGGCTCTTCGTGAATCGTAATGATCAAATCACGTTCGATAAACACATGCAGTTCCAAAGCCGAAGATTGCCAAAGATCGTGCCAGTCGATTCGAAAGCCATGCACTACTAGAAAGTCGTAATGCTCGTAGGCTTCAAACTTGGGACGTTGGTCGAAGTGAAGACAATCTTCCAAAGTCAGCGGGTGGAACTGAAATCGCTCGCCTAACAACTTGATCGACTCGGCGTCTTGTTTCGTCAAGTCGATCCAGCGAAGCTTGTCAACCGGCGGGTAGATCGCATCGGTTCCGTCGGTTACAGAAACAGCATGCGTAGATTTACAGATGGACAGCGTCCGAAACATGGTCATCCTTGATCAATTCCTCTCCAAGGTTATCGACGATAGAGCTGAATCCCGCCCGAGCTTTTGCCGGCGGACCATCCGCCCGAGAGGCTGCCTGGGTAGTGCTGTAATTGCATTTCGTAGTTACCCATCGGCCCCAAACGCTTCGTAGAGTACAGCATATCGCCCTCTTGCACTACGGTAGCTCTGTAGATGTAAGGAACAACCACTGCAAATCTTCCTGCAAAAGTTCCCTGATAGGTTCCATCCCCATTTGGCTTGAGATTGGCTCGTAGAGTCCCCTGATGACCGCGGCCATTTTCCTTATAGGTCGTCCATCGGCCAGCCCAACGCCCTGCGGGCTCCTGAGCTGTCGAAGAACTGCTCAACCAAGTCGTCGTAAGAAATAGCCCAAGGCCAGCTAGGACCAACAAATTTCGAGTAGAGCTCATTGCGGTAACTCCTTGCTTAAAAACACACCTCAACAAAACAAACTTGCCGGACTGAATCGTACCATCAGTCGTCAGTTTGGATTCGCGTCGCACCATTATAGTTGGTGTTTTGCTCGGCCAATACTGCTACAGAAAGCTGTTTTAGAATCAAGGCTTCGACGGAATCCACACGGACATTTCGCTTTTTCCCCGATTCCCCCAGGCGTAGTAGGGAACCAACGAAGCAGAACAATTTCGGTAGCTCTTTGAAGTCAGCGGTCGATAAAGTGAGTCGCTGTCTTTACCAACATTGCTATTTGCTTCGAGCGCAGCATCTGATTGAACCAATAGCTCGGCGGTAATCAGTGGAACTCCCGCAAGGGCATCATCGCTGGACATCTCTACCTTCCATGATCCAACCGAACTTGCGTCGATAGCCACGCGATGAATCGAACTGAGGTTGGGTAAGTCTGTCGATTCAAGACAATAGATCAGCGGGCCACGACGCACGGCGACTTGACCCCGGCACTCTTCAACTAACGGATGAGCCTCCAATAGTTCTACGGGCATCTCTAGTTGAAGATCGATTGTGTCGCTGGCTTTCCATGTGCGAGTTAGCGAAACGATGCTGGCCGGCGTAAACTTAAGTTCTTGGATCTCCTTGTTGACTTTGATGGTAGCCTTAGAACACCATCCAGGAATTCGAACTCCGAGTGTGTATGGCTTCGGAGGCGCCTGAACCACTTTCAATTGAACCGAACCGTTAAGCGGATAATCTGAAGTCTGCTCAAGCTCGATCATCGAGCCGCCTTCAAGCGACTGCGACAATCGATTGGATCCGTAGAGCAAGACGTTGGTCGAGTTCCGATCTACGCTGTAAGCCAAGCGATTGACTTGAGCAATGGTTCTCGCGACGTTGGGAGGGCAACAGTAACAACTGATCCAAGCCTCGCGTTGTCGGGACCAACGCAGCTTGGTAGGCATCTCATCCAATTGACGAAGCGTGTTCGTATAGAAGTATCTCTGGCCATCCAGACTGACTCCCGCAAGGACCGCGTTGTAAAGCGAGTTCTCCAGAGCATCGACATACTTGGCTTCGCGCGTGATCCACCACATCCGCTGGTTCCAAAGTACGTTGCCAATCGCAGCACAGGTTTCGTTGTGAGCGGTAGAATTGGGCAACTGAAAATCACGCCCATACGCTTGATGGATTCGAGTGATCGTGCTTTGCTTACTAGATCCATCGGGTGATGCGCCGTCATAAAGAGCTCCGCAACCACCAGTAATGTAAATCTTGCGTTGCTGCACACTTTGCCAGCATGCCAGCAGCGGCTCGAGCAATTCCTGTTGTCGCGTCTCCAAATACAGATCGGCCGCGCCGGCATAAAGATAGTTGGCTCGTACGGCATGCCCCACGGCTTGTCGTTGTTGCAGAAAGGGAATGCGATCTTGGTTGTCATCGCCTCCACCTTGCACCAGATCGCGCATTTGCATCCATCGCTTGCACAGCTCTAGATACTTAAGATCGCCTGTGGTGCGGTAGAGGTCAATTGCTCCCATGTAGTGCGCGGGGCAGATAGCATGTCGCGCGATGGATGCATCTGGCTTGGCGAATCGTTGATCGAGATAGTTGGCGGCTCGAATGGCAACGTCCAGCAATCGGCGTTGTTGCGTCGCTTCGTAATGAACGCAAGCCGCCGTCATCAAGTGGCCCATGTTGTACATTTCAAAGTTTGCGGGGTCGCCCAGAGACTTATTGGTCTCATCTTGATTGCGGGCTGCAATCAACACGGGAGTGTGGATATAGCCGTCGGAACGTTGAGCTAACTCAATGACTTTCGTGGACATCTCCAGCAGCTCGGAAAGCTTGGGATCTCGTGTCTGCGCGTAGAATGCGGAAAGGGCTTCGATCCACTTGTAGCAGTCCCCGTCGTTCCACGCCGGACCACGATGACGTCCATCGCTGAGCGATGCTGCGATCTCGAAGTTCGCCAGAAAATGCGAGCGTTCCTTGCCCAACATGATCGGTGTCATGGTTTGCGCGACACCAAGGTTCATCGCATCGAATCGCTGGCCCCAAAAGCTAGAGGGTTTCCACTGCACAGCCGATAGTGGCAACGAATGCGATGCCAAAACAGTTGGCTGAGGTGCAAGATTTTGCGAGCTGTTGCCTTGTGGCTTGAGAACATCTTGGGACAATGCGTTAGTCAGCATGATGCTCAAGAGCAAGCACGCAATGTTAATTCTGATTGTCATTGATTGCATAGCTAGGGTCAATTCATTAAGCCAGTCAGTTCGATAAGGAGAACCCACAAGGGAAAAAAATAGCTACCCTTATTTGCCAAAACTGGCAGTTTAGATCAAACTGAGATCCCAGAACAGAGTGTTAGCTCGCTTTGAACCTCCCGCCTCCGCTTTGAACCACCCACCTCAACCAATGGAATCCCGCCATGAATGTCTCTGGACGCACAAAGAACGGAAAAGGTGCTCCTCGCGAACTTTTCAAAGATAAAGCTTATGATGAACTGCGATCGCGATTTGACAACCATCAATATCCGCCAGGAACATTTCTCTCGGAGCGACAATTAGCGGACGAGTTAGGGATGAGCAAGACTCCGGTGAAAGCTGCGCTCGAGCGACTTGAGATCGAAGGCTTCATCACCGTATCGCCACAATCTGGAATCTTAGTTCGCGAACTGACTTTGGACGAACTAACCGAGATGTACGAAATTCGTTTGGCCCTGGAAGGATTCGCGTTGCGTTCTATGGCGGGGCGGTTGACTAAGGAACAACTGGGACTGCTTGAAGCGAACTTAGCGAAATACGCTCAGGTTGAAAACAAAGCCGAATCGATTCGCGACGCAGTTGCCCTTGATGCAGAGTTTCATCAACTTCCATCTTCGTTCCTCGGAAACAAGTTTATTGTCAACACGCTGCAACAGTTCTCAGTCCGAATTGTTCAAGTCATCAATCGCGTGTTCACGCACTTGCCTAGTCGGGTAAGCCAGAGCTTGATTGAACACTCTCAAATTGTTGACGCCTTGCGAGCAGGAAAAGGCGAGATAGCCCGAGAGTTAGGCGAGCGTCACTTGCGAATTGGACACGAAGTCTTGATAGAAGCGATTGAGAAATCCAAGGGAAAAGCCGTCAATTAGCCGCTTTGGCCGTTTGAGGGGGCCTCGCCCTGCTTTCTTTCCGAAATTTTCGGCGGTACAATTTTCCCTTAAATTCCATTTTCTGTCGAAGTTGTTCCCCACATCGCTTGCTTGAAAACTGAGATCTCAGTAGTATTTACGAAAATTCAGGTTGGTATCGCTCGCATCTGCACCATTGGAAGATACGCGGCGGCACTCACTGATGCTGTTTTTCGCTTTCGATTCTCGTTATCTGACCTTTCTTCTTTTCTAATCGGAGGACCACTCATGAGACGGACGCAATCATCTCGCAACGCACGTGGTTTCACCTTGGTGGAACTGCTGGTTGTAATCGCCATCATTGGCATCTTGGTCGGCTTGCTTCTTCCCGCAGTTCAAGCTGCGCGCGAAGCTGCTCGACGTATGCAGTGCAGCACCAATCTCAAGCAATGGGGCTTGGGCATGCACAATCACCACTCGACCTTCAATCGCTTTC
>CAYWNG010000503.1:1849-5231 GCA_964458685.1 uncultured Pirellulaceae bacterium | reverse complement strand
CTACAACCGCTTGTTGTCGCCAAGTGGGCATGACTATATTAGCCGCCGCTTTCCAGGCTCGCGAGACCGCAGGATGGCGCGTGTCACCATTGAGGTTGCTGCTGGAGAGATTCGATACCTTGTGGATGGCCAGGAAGTTTACCAAGAGAAATACTCAGGAACGTATCCTTGGCTGAGCATTGCCGCTGGCCCCAGTCATTCGTTGTTTTGGCAGAACTTCTCCGTAGAAGGTACACCCACCATCCCGCGCGAGGTTGCGCTGTTGAGTGGTGATTCGATGGATGGCTGGAATTGTCTGTTTCAAAACGGAACTCAGCCACGGAAGCGACTGATGAATGAGAAGGTCAGTGATGATGAGTATGATCACATAAGCTATGATCAAAACGAAGAGCCCACTGAATATGATTGGCAAGCCAAGAATGACGTTTTGGTCGGAAGGGCCGAGTCGGGATCGAACGATTCATCGACTCCAGCATGGATTTATTATCAGCGCGCTCTACGCGATGGCGAGTCGATCCGATATCAATACTTCTATCGAGCCTTTAGCAGCGTCGCTCATCCTACAGTCGGTCGACTTGCATTCTTACTTGCACCTGAAGGCGTAAAGACTCGCTTCATTTTTGATAATGAAGCGGCTGCCAAACGCTTTGGACTTGAGACTAACAATCTCAAGTTGGAGGTTCAGTATCAGAAGAATACGGGCTCGCTACCACTGAAATCCAACGAATGGAATGATGTTGAATTGAAGCTTGTCGGTTCGAATATCCAAATCCATTTGAACGGTTCACTCGTCTTCGAACGACCAATCAATGAATCGACGAGTACTCAATTTGGCATCTATCGGCAAAAGCAGCAAGATTCGATGGTTCGCAATGTCCGCTTAAGCGGTAATTGGCCAGAGAAGTTTGACCCCTCGATAATCAACCAGATTTACGAAGTGACGGGTGACTCAAGTGGCGCGTACGCCAGCGCGATGGCGATAGTCACCGGAGATGAAGCCGTTCGCGTGAACGCTGGCCAGATCGCACGTGAGGCCCGGCAATTGCCACCGGAAAGAGCTTTCGAGATGTTGTCGGCATGGGTTATTCCGACGGAGTCAAATGCCTTACGACTTTACTTCGAAGTTCGTGATGGGCTGTCTGGCGATCAATCGAAAGCGACGCCTAATCCAATATTGCTCGCACGTCCTTGGTTGCAGTTAGATTGTCCAGCCGTGGAACTTATCCAGGTCGCTCAAAAGCTAGGAAAGTCCGATCAGCTTGCCAAAACGATTGAACAACGTGCCGAAGGCCAACCTGAACTGGCAGCATCGGCGAAGTCTCTCCAAACGCTGTTGGCGATTGAATCCAAGCAAGACAACAAGGCCGAAGAGCTTTTGAAGGCATTGCTACAAAGTCTCGATGCTGGTTCATCGGAAACAAGCGCCGCTATTGCTACAGCACGTCTAGGCACACTTGCTGACCCGCTGCCAACCTACACCGCAAGTTTCGTAGCCGCATGGGGCTCTTCACAGAATGCACTTTTGAGATCGCAGGGCTTAGCGATAGCTGAGAAACTGCAAAAGCTCGAACGCGATGAGCATCGAAAGTCGGGAGATCATCAGTTGGGGTGGATGATCGGGGGACTGCTCGGCGATCTAAGGTTAATGAAAGAGATTGGCGATAGCAACACTCCGGTTCAACCGCTCAAGCAATGGACTGTCGTCGACTATCGACAGGGCGATGCCATGATTCGCGACAGTCGTACGTCCACATGGCTCGGTTCCAACGGCAAGGTGCAGCACTATCCGGCTGAAAGCCTTAGCCAGCTCTACTTCCAATCACCGCTGCGAGGCAAGTTCGAAATCACAGCGGATAGAACAACTTGGGGCTACAAAGAGGTCTCGATCGGCTACGGAATGCATTCAGCAGAGCCCAATCACGACCAGCAAAACGTCAAGGTGATGGCATTGTTGCGCGGTCCAAATCTGTCTGGTAGTCCTTTAGATGTCCCAGACTTCAAAGCCAAAGATGTTTCCAACTTCAAGATTCAAGTCGATGGGAATACTGTGACAACGTGGACTAATGGTGTTCAGGTTTACCAGCACACCTTTCCCTCTCCTCCAGATCCCTGGGTGGTGTTGCAATCGCACAATGTGAGTTTTGAAGGCCGTATCGAAAATCTTCGAATCACGGGACAAGCAGATATCCCTGACAAGATTGACCTAATCGGAATCGGTGCTAGCCAAGGCTGGAGAGCGGACTTTTACGGTGAACTGATCGGTGTCGAAGCACGCTCGCAATGGCAATTCCAAGGTGACAAGCTAATTGGTCCAGTCAAACTGAATGTTCAACGTCCTGAGAATGTAGAGTCGTTCATTCGCTACCAACGGCCCATGTTGGAAGATGGTGTCGTCGAGTATGAATTCTGGTACTCAGCGGGTAAGGCAGAAGTCCATCCAACTATTGCGGGTGACGCACTGATCGTGCAAGATGGCAAGCCTCTGGAGGTCCACCGCTTAACCAATATATCGTCCCAAACCAAGGACCTTGCGCCCGATAATCGCCACGCCGTTGACGGTGCACAAGCCCCTACGCTCAAAGCAGATAGTTGGAACCAAATGCGCATGGCGTTGAAGGGGGACGAACTGACCGTTCAAGTCAATGGCGTTTCGATCGCAACGCTGCCCATTAAGGTTCCGGCCAATCAACGGCACTTTGGATTATTTCACTATTCCAATACCGAAGCTCAAGTTCGCAAATTGAGCTACTCCGGCCAATGGCCCAAGGCACTACCAACAGTTCAGGAGCAAGAATTGGCAACCGGCAAATAGTAACTGAAAGGACTTTTCGTTAAAGAGAAATCTTTTCTCCCCTCAGAGTTGAAGAGTATCACTGCCCCTCGCCCAAGAGTTTCTTTACAGATTCCTCGAGTCCTTGGGGATGGGCAAGTGCGACTCGGACCTTACCCGAGCGATCCACCAAATACAGCGAAGGATAATGCGGGACAAAGAAACTCTCGACAGTAGAGTCTTCACGATCTACCAGGTGAATCCATGGTAGTTCTTTCTTCGCTAAATAGTCCTCAAGTTTGTCTGCCTCATGGCTAGTGTGGATACTCACAATTTCAAGTCCTGAGGAATGATACTTCTTGTAGAGAGTTTGCAACTTGGGCATCTGAAATCTGCAAGGTCCGCACCAGGTTCCCCAGAAATCGATGAGCACAACTTGGCCCTTGTAGTCTTCCAGTTTGAATTTCGCCCCTTGTCCAAAATCCGTCACAGTGATGTTGGGTGGCGTTTGTCCTTCGAGTTGCCGAATCCGTGTAAGTTCCTTTACGCCTCTACTTCGCAAAAATCCATCGGCACCAACTTCTAGCTTGTTTGAAAGAGCAATCCCTTGCT
>CAYWNG010000503.1:0-1839 GCA_964458685.1 uncultured Pirellulaceae bacterium | reverse complement strand
GAATTGGCCGTCGACTTTTGATGATGAAACAAATAGTTGTCTGAGTGACGGAATCTTGGAAAGTTCCGAGACGCCCTTGTCAGTCACAAAGCCACTCACCCCCAGCGATTGAAGTGTGCTGATCTTCGATAGCTCATGAGCACCAACATCGGTGATGAAGCAATTTCCAGTCATGAAGAGCGAACGTAGGCCAGGAAGCTTGGAGAGCTCAGGCGTAATCGTATCGTCGCTAAACCCAAGTAGATCTCCCGAGAGCCGCAGCTCGCGAAGCGACGTAATTCCACCAATACCATTTAGCGACCCCATGTCGAAGGGACCGCTAATTTGTAACGATTCAAGGTTTGTCGTCCCGAGACTACTCAAGTCGAGTTCGATATCTGCGTCATCGTAGGCCCCGACGTAAATTAGAAGCTGTCGCAAATTCTTGTGACCCGCGAAAGCCGCAAAACCATGTCCCACTACGTGTGTATCGAAAAGATTTAGGGACTCCAACCTGGACAGTACGGACATTTTCTGTAGCCAAGCGTCATCTACTGGGACGCCCTCGACTTTGAGCTCTGTAAGATTCACGAGCTTTGCAAGCTCACCTAGGGCAGCGGGGTCGAGTTTCGAGTCTAGGCCCTTGATAGACAATCGCTCCGTACCTGGTCGAGACAGAACGCCTTCCAAATCATCACGCGACATATTCTTGAACACTGGCCAGGAAGTAAGCTGCGGAAGTTCGCGACAAACTTTGGGTAGGCCAGCCAAGACATCGTGGCGTTGGTCATGAGTCAGTACGTTCAGGCCCTTCAGCGATTTGATCGCGGCGATCAAGTTGAGCGATTCAGGTTCTACCTTAACTAATGCCAAGTCAAGGTGTTCCAGTCTCCCGCGTTCTCCCAACTTTGTTAGTGCACTCCTGGACACAACGCCGAGGACTTGTCGATAAGATCGTAATTGATCAATCTCTCCGACTAGATCGAGCGCACTAGGAGGACAGTCTTCACTGACTGAGACATTAAGGTGCTCCAGTTGCCGAAGGCTCTTTAGTGACGTTAGGGTCGCAACTGCATTCGCATCAAGGCTCGCGTGAATTGCCTTCAGATTCGGCAACTTGGAAAGCCTCGATAGGGCATCACTTGAGATCTGCGGAATCACCACTAACTGCTCAAGCTTCTCCTGTTGGCTCAACCACCTCACAAAACTCTGTTCAATCTCCTGGCTAAGACCATCGAACGTGACTCTGCACGACTTTAGTTGAGGAAAATTGCGAAGGGAATCAAAGGCATTCTCCGAGAACTTGCATCGTTCGAAAGCAATCTGTGTGAGTTCGGAGAGCTTGCCGAATTCATCCATGTGCTCTTTACCCAATTGGGCTTGGGTTACAGTCAAGATAGAGGTTCGTTGAGGCAAGTGTTGCGAGCCCAAGACTTGAGCGTCTGCTATCTTGCTCCCAAGCAGCTCGATGCCAAGTAGACCATCTGCTGGAACGGACAGTTCACCAACCGCCTTCTTGCAAAATGAAGGCTTTACCTGAGGTGCAAATCCTTCCTTGCGTTCAACTGGTGGCGATACCGTCACATAGCCGATTGGGGAATCTCCGAATCGCAACAGATCGTCTGCAATTGTTTGTGGAAGGGAAATGGTAACATGCAAGAGGGAGATGAAGCCCAGAATTCGCAATGCCATGATACATTGTTACTCTATACTTGGTGAAGTTAGTTGTGTCGCACCACGTCGAACCACGTGTCATTTCGCATTCGACGTTCGCGCATCAGCGAGCCGATGTTTCATTGTATCTACTTTGGGAATGCCATCTAACCGGAAGGAACGTTGTGATCGAAAAGCGGCCGCGGA
>CAYWNG010000502.1:0-5232 GCA_964458685.1 uncultured Pirellulaceae bacterium | reverse complement strand
TTCGACATACTTGTCGTCGAACTTCACTACCCAATTGTCGATGTAGACGACATCGCCGGGCAATTCGATCTTCTTGGCCTCGGAAATCGGCGTGCCTGTCGGGGAAAGCTCAACAAACTCCAACTTGCTACCTTTCACCGCGCCGTTCTCATCTTTATCGACCGAGATTACCTTGACCCGCGCCAGTCGTTGATCGGTCTTGAGTAGATGCATCGAAGTTTCAAGCTTCTCGATCAACTTAGCCTTCTCGGCTACGTCAAGCTTGAGAGCACTGTTCTCGGCCACCTTCACGTCTAGGTCTTTCTTCAAGCCAACCAATTGCCCTTGAGCGGCCTCCAGTTCGGCCTCCTTATCCTTAAACGCCCGTTCATTGGCAGTGTACTGTGAATATCCGATGTAGCCACCCGCGCCGACTAACGCCACAAGCCCGGCAAAGGCCACTGTTCGAACGGTAGAATTAACGGTCTTGACGGTTTCTGTAACGGAACCCATCCAACAAACTCCAAGGCTGGTGAACGCATTTCTGAATCAAGCCAACATTGTAACAAACTAGCCGAAAGCCGTTAGGCTTCGTTTCTCATCGCTTCAACTTGGCCGCCGAGCCCCTAAACTCGATCCGGGCTATTCCACTTCAGCAGTTGAGGAAACCGGACGCTACGAGAGTGTCCCGCTTAGGAATACTAGCCGCCAGCCGTTAGGCTCCGGTTCCTTTAGATTTGAAGTCACTCGTTGACGAAAACAAGATTCAGCCGGATCGAAAACTGCGCGAGTCCGTATTTTTTATGCAGGAAAAACCGGACGCTAACGCGTGGCGGCTAGTTCAGAACGGCTAACGGCGGCCTGAGCGGGACGCTCTCTAACGCGCCAGCGGCTAGATTGCGGAATGCTCTCGCTTTCTAAGCCGGTCGCTAACGCGTTGCGGTAAGTCGGAAAACCGGTCCCACACGGTTCTTGACGAGGCTGACGCCGATGGGTTTTCGCCGTGTCCTCCGTGCATTCCGTGTCCAATCATCGGGACCGGGGGATTGGACATGGAATACCCGGAATACACTGCTGTCAAGAAACGCTGTTTAGAAACGCTGAGCAGGAATCGCGAGCACGAATTGTGGCTACTGAGGTTTTGCTCCTTCACCCTTGTTCTCCTCGGGCGATGCAACTAACAAGCGTGCAAGAGTCTGAGCCAAGGAGCGCAGAGCTTCGTCATTGGCTAAACAAATGGTTAGTTGCGGTCGTCCGGCGTCGTCGCGTTGGACACAGCTCGTCAAGCTGTCGGTCAATTGACTGACCACCTCTTGAGTTGGCTCGGGTTGATCGGCTCGCTGCACCAACTCGCCAACCAACTGTAACGCAGCCCCCAGTAACTGACCGCCCGCGGCTGAGACACGTTGTCGCCGCTCCTGAATGGAATTGGTTTGAGCTTCCACCAAGCGTCGAGCACTTTCATCTATTGCTGCGGGTCGTTGTGGCTGAAGAATCTTCTCGAGCCGTTCACGGATGTTAGCAATACTGCTCTTCATCGTGACTGAATCGGTGTCGGACTCGAAATCTAAAGCCGCGTCGGCGAGATCTTGTTTGGATGCCAGAGTTTCCAGCAGTCGCTCTTCAATCGTATTTTCGGTCACCAGTTTGTAGACATGCACTGGATTCTTCTGTCCCATACGATGCGCGCGAGCGATTCGCTGTTCAAGCACAGCAGGGTTCCATGGAAGATCGACATTGATAACCGTGTTCGCACTCTGAAGATTCAGGCCCGTACTACCTGCGTTGGTCATCAGAATCAAACGACAGTTAGGGTCGTTCTGAAACTTGCTTACGATAGCCGCTCGCTGCTTCTGAGGCACCGAGCCATCCAAGCGAACGTAGTCACAGCCGATCGAATCTAGCTTGAGCTCAATGCGATCGAGCATCCGCTTCCATTCGCTGAATAAGACAATCTTACGCGATGGCTCGGCAATTAATTCATCTAACAGTTCGCCGAGGCGTTCGAGCTTGCTACTAAACTCAGGAGTCGCTTGATCGATCAGAAAAGTACTGTCAGCAGCCATGCGGGCAAGCAACAGTGCCTTCTGTAGTCGCAATACGTCCATCTCGGTCAAAAATTTCTTAGCGGCGATCTGAGCGGCGAGGGACAGTTGAGAGTTGCTGATCTGAAGCTGCTCATCGGTGGGGCGAATGCGCACAACTTCATCCGTTCTTTCGGGCAGTTGTTTAGCGACGGCATCGCGAGTCCTACGAAGGAGAATCGGTCTGAGCGCCTCACGCAGTTCGTCGAGCTTTTTGTAGCCGATGGGCTTTCCTCGATCGTCGACTTCACGATGCTTGTGGAAGAATCGATAGGCCGGTCCAAGTCGCATGTCATCGACAAACTGTACAACGGTGTAGAGATCGTCGAGTCGATTTTCGAGCGGTGTACCGGAGAGAACTAAAGCAAAAGTACTCTTTAGACTACGAACGATCTGGCTTGTCTTGGATTCCCAATTCTTGATGCGCTGTCCCTCGTCCAGGATAATCAAATCCCAATTTACTTTTTCGACGTTGGCCAAGTCGCGATTGACTTGTTCATAGTTGCAGATCGTAAAGAACACGTCCGAGCCATACTGCTGGTCTCGCTCGGCTCCCGATCCCATGATCAGTTGCGAGCTGCGACCGCAGAAGCGAAAGATCTCTGATTGCCATTGGCTCTTCAACGAGGCTGGACAAACGACTAGAACACGCTGGATATTGGCCTCGCGAGCCAATAGTTCGGCGACTCCGATTCCTTGAATCGTCTTACCCAGCCCCATGTCGTCAGCCAAGATCGCTCGACCAGCCCCTACAGCAAAGGCAATACCATCCAGTTGATACGGAAGAAGCTCTACCGACAGAAGCGACTTGCGTAGCGGATGTTTGGCGGGAGACTTGCGAACTTCTGAACACAGATTTTCTAGGTGCTCTTGAACAAGCGTTCGTTGAATGAACTCTTCCGCATCTGGATAGACATGCACATTACAGCCGGCGTTTTCGATCGCTTGAATTAGCGACATCATCGACTTGCCATCATGCGTAGCAGTGGCATTCTTGCCAAGCAGTTTCTCAATCTTCTCATCCAGCTTGTCGGGCAAGTTAAAGACCAAGCCAACGGGATGTTGGTAGTCGACTCGCACCGAAAGATTCTTACGTTGGTACTTCTGCTTGATCTTTGCCGCAGGAAACTTACGCTTGACCTTTTCTAATGTGTGAATGATGTGCTTGCAGGTGCCCAAGTGGTTCGTGCGGAAATCTGGACAACTGCAATACGATTGACCACGCTGAGTGCCTCGCAAAGCCACGCGATAGGTCTTGCCGGACTTCAGGCTTGTTACTACGTAGTCAGTCCAGGGTCGTTTTGCATCGGTAGATCGAACCGTCATTCGCTCTTCTTTCGCGCGAACCTCTCGTTCGGCCAAAGCGCGCCGAATCAGTTCATCTTCAGTCAGCAATTCCATCGCGACAGTTTCATCCGGTGGCGCGGAGAAACCGAGCGACTCCTTGCTTTCCAAGAGATGAGCCAAGGCGGCCCCCATGTGTCCGCAGTTGTGGCTGCACTGATCGCAGTTGATTTGAATCTGCTTGTCACGAGCGCTCTGGAGCGTCATTGTGACGTTGGCAAGGCTCTTATCCTCTGGCAGCTTCATCGAAATGCGTAACAGATCGCCGCTAAGATGGACATTCTTGTACGGGTCGATTTCGATTTGGCTGCCTCTGGTCAAAAGTGACTTACCATTCTCGCCGAGCATTTGAGTTGCTTGGTAGACTGTCAATCTTGCCAGACGTTGATGAAAGATGTTGACCTTAGGCTTGTTTGGCTTAGATTCATCACCACTGATACGCTTCGGCTTGGAAACAACACTCACAGCAGATTCCTTTGCAAGTCAGATGAGTTCGTTCATTTCTTTCGCATGCCAGCGGAAAGTGTCCGCGGGATGTTTTGGGTCGAACGCATTTTAGCAAGGAACGAGCTAGTCTGCTGCGCAGAGTGGAAACGAAAAAAGCCGCTGCGAAGGGCAGCGGCTTTAGTTGATTTATCAAGCGCCGTTGGAGACTGGACGGCTTATCCAACTACGTGGATCTCATTGGAGATCTCGTTCATGCCGCAGCACTTTCGAGCGATCGACACGGCGCGATCTCGGTTGTTGTGATCGTTAACTTTGCCACGAAGTACAACCAGCGAACCGGCGCACTGGCAATTAACGCCTTCAACATGTGACTTGAGCAGCAACTGATTAATCGTCTCACCAATCGCGAAGGGTGTGTATAGCGAGCTATTCATGGTCCACCTGAGTAACAGAAAAGCATTAAAAGGACGGATTTCTAAATCCTAGTCCGCAGTTAGCTAGCAAGCCAATTTTTGGAGTCAGCCTGCCGCAATTTCCTGCCAGTTTTTCTTCGGCCGAATCGGACGGTTCCAACTGGAAAAACTGGAGGGCCAGAAGCCGATTTCACCAATTTTTTACCGCATGAACGACACGAACCACCATCAATTAGCGACCTGGATACACGCCCGTATAGTATTAGAATCGCGAATCCTGCTCTACGGCTTAATGGGGCCGAAACCGCCATAGCATTCGCGGTCTTCGAGCTTTCCCTCGCAAAATACTTCGCGATTCATGTGTTCGCAACTTCAGGGCCTCACGCATTCAAGATCGGTCGGCAACGGCTTGCAACGATGGGGCAGAACCACTCGAAAAACACGGCGATCCCAACTAAAATAAGGCCCCTCTAATGGCAAGCCCAACATAGGACAGAGCCATTAGTCACCCCCGTTCGCACAGCACTAACATCAAACTAGAAAGGCTTGTCATCCTAAGCAACCTGCCCCGTCACACTTCTTCAATGCGAGGAGTCGTGGTTTCTTGAGAGCCTGATGTTCATTCACTCTCTTTGGTTGTTGATTGTGTTACTGACAAGGAGTTTGTCGTGAAAAAGAAAGTCCTCTCGTTAGCAGTTTGCTTATTCCTTTATTCGTTTGCCATCATCTCCGATGCGAGTGCTGGTTTGGTACTGCCTGGCAATGATCCTTATCACCTCAACGAAGGTCAAAATCCTAATTACAAACCGGTAGGCTTCATTTTCCAATATGATGGCCTTGGGCAAATGATTCACGTGCAAAGTATGAATCTTGTGCATCAGAACTTTATCGCTTCTGCCTATCATGGCGTGGAGAACTTAACTGGTGACATCTACTTTGGATTCGGAAGCTACGCTACACCAACT
>CAYWNG010000501.1:0-5248 GCA_964458685.1 uncultured Pirellulaceae bacterium | reverse complement strand
CCACGAGTTTTACGCTGGACCCAAATGACCCGGTAGGGATTCTGTTTGCCTGTCAGCGCGGCAAGCGGGCCTTTGAGATGTATGACTCGAAGACCGACACCGGGCACGGAGTGCTTACCAGCTCCATACTTAAACACTGGGAAGAACGACTCACAGAGAATAAGCCCATTCGTCTTGCCGACGGTATGGCAGATCTTAAGTCGAGCGTACGAAGCTTGGCCCAATCGATTGGAGAGAAGCAAGAGCCTTTAGGGTTTGGCAGTTTTTCGGTCGAGCTTCAGCTTAAGGGTAAGGAACCGTTACCTGGCGAGGTATTAACGATTCCTGACTTGGAGTTGAAGTTGGTTTGGATTAAGACCAAACAGCACGGAATATGGTTTGCAACAACAGAGACGACTCAGGCTCAATACGAGACTGTCCTACACGAATCGCCCTGGATGGATGTGGATTCGGAGAATCGGAAGCAGATTCAAACTGGAGCAAACATCCCCGCCAGTTGCATCACGTGGGAAGCCGCTAGAAGATTCTGCGAGAGCTTAACGCAACGCGAACGGCAGCAGGGCCGCCTTGGGGCACGAGAATCCTATAGACTCCCACTCAGCTCTGAATGGATCGAGGTTGCAAAAACGGTCGCAACGGAAATTAGCTCAGAAAACATCGCCCAGTTTGCCTGGATTGATGGAGGGAATGAAGGCACTTTAAATTTGGGCGCTCAACAAGTTGGCAAAAAACACCCAGCGAAGTTTGGTATTTACGATCTATATGGCAATCTGTTTGAGTGGTGTAATGACGATCCTTCCAATCGCAAGTTTCGTCGCGTGGTTGGCGGATCGTGGAAGAGTAGTGCTGAAAAATGCTTGGAGTTGAAAGCCAGCGGCTTGAATTACGATTTCGCAGACGCAACAATTGGTTTTCGAATAGTACGCTCCAAAGATATCGACTAGCACGAAGCGAGAGTAGTTAAATGATTCGGATCGGGTTGATGACGCTTTGCCCCTTCAAGTCGTGTTGCAGAATGGATTGCTTCGGCTTTCAATACGCCACTGCTTTGCTTCCAGTCTTTCTTGCAGCTTGTATGGTCTCCGCAACTGGTTGGGCACAAACTTTTCCAAGTTCAGAGAAGGCGGTTCATTCGTTGGCAGATCAGATTGCCAAGCAGATCAATGGGAAAGGAAAATCAACGTTCGTGTTGAATAACATTCGATCGGCAGGTGCGACCGATCTTGAACAGACTTATTTGCTTCGCGATCGATTGAAAGAGCTAGGACTGCGAGAAGAACCTGGCGGAATTGATATCGAAGGTAGACTTTCTCCGATTAATGAGACAGTCTCTGGAGGTAAGGTAGTTCTGATTGGCTTTCGTGCCAAGTTTGTTTTGGAAGACCCAGATGGAAGAGATTCGTTTCTGCCTGTTGAGGGTCAGGTAGAGAATGCACTCGAAGCCGGTGGGAAAGTTGGAAAAACAGGGGCCCAACGTGATCAGCCTCCCAAAAACAAAGGCGATCCGTTCGTTAAGATCGACGGTCAAGCTCAGGGGGGATACTTGCGAGGAAATCGTGTTTATCCCGAACGGCATAGTCCTTACTCAATTGAGATCTTGGCTCGCCAAGCAAAAGACCTAAGCGCACCATTTGTTCCCAAGCAGTTAGTCGAAGAAGCCGGAGTTCTGACTGTAATTCTGAATCGAGGTGAGGAGTATCGCATACGAGTGAACAATGAGTCTGGCTATGAAGCGTATGCTGCTTTGAGTATTGATGGTGTGCGTCGATTTCGATTAAGCAAAGAGAGTAAGAATCGCAACAATGTGGACCTGATAGCTGCACGTGGATCAAGCGAGTTACTTGGATACTACATTGATCCGCGGAAGACTTCAGCATTTTTGGTCGGTGAATATGAGGATAGTGTTGCTGTAAAGTTGTTTGGGGAAGCTCCGGACATTGGAGTGATCTCGGTAGTATTAGGCGTTTCGTACTCACCTGGTGAAGAGCCCGAAGGAGTTGAGGTCGAATCGGCAACGACGACTCGAACGTACACAGTAAATGTTCCAGTAATGGAGCAGCGAGAACAAACGTATACGGTCCTGGTCGATGGAAAACCAGAAACGAAAACTCGTACGGTTACCGTAACCAAAACGGTGACAGAGGAACGGCAAAAAGAGGTTCAGGTGGTTCGGGCACCTGGCGAATCTCAGCTAGTAGGTACCACGCAGGGGCGAGATTTGAACGCGCCGATTCAAGTGGTTCCGCGTAAGCTCGGATTGGTTCGAGGGACAGTGAGGATTCGGTATCATGCAGAGTAAAGCGCTGTTTATGATCCAGGGTGTTCTTCTCCTGATCCTTTCCTTTCCGTCTAGTTTTGTAGGTGCTCGTCAGTTCTTTGAGTCCACGGAGCCAGCTACAACGCAAAACGAAGTTGAGAGCCGCATTAGCGGTTGGCTGAAAAGGCAAACAATCAACGATCGACGCCTTACTGTACGAGACATTAGGCAGACCGGAAAAAAGGAAAATGCACTGCAGTTGACATCACTGGTAAAACGAGTGGTTGTTAACTCAGGATTCGAACTGGCACAACTGTCCGAGGTTGAAATGGAAGGAAAGATTTCAATGTCAGCAGGCAATGTCTTACTGTCATTGCGATTGGTGAACGAGGACGGTTCAAATCTATCAGGCAATGATCAGGTTTTTGCATTTACGCTTTCGAAGTCATTGTTCGAGCGTCTCGAGGGGATTGATCAAGCATTGCCACAAACTGGTCGTCCCGCACCATCAAAAGGACCTGAGAACGGTAAGCCGAATTTTTCAGTTAAGCCAGAGTTTCCGGAGCGATGGCAGATCAATGAGGAAACCGTTTGGGAAGTCGATTACCTTGATCGCGGTGCGTTACAGCATGTGAGGCTGACTTCGAACCAGACTGGATTCATTGTTGATCAGTCAAGTTGGAGTCGATTTTGGAGCATGCTGAAAAATGGTCAGACTGTACCGAATGTCGATTTCAGCACTCATGCACTGATCGTGCTCTATGCTGATTCGCCGACAAAGATCAACTATAAAGTCTTCACTCGAGGCGGAGTGAGTTCGTGGGATTTTGTTCGGGATGACAAGGCGGGTGAGCAATTAGCGAACAATAACCAACTGCATGCAGTTTTGTTGCTACTTCCGAGAACTCCGCGAAGATCTCTGGGAGTAACCGTCGAGCAATCTCCCGATGGCCAGGGGTTGCGAGTCAAGTCAGTGTTAGCAAATGCACCGATCACTCGCGGGGTGTGTCCAGATGGAAGAGTGCTTAGCTGTGAGAGCGGAGATCTCATTACGAGCATCAACGGGCGGACTGCTGAGAATGGAAAGCAGTTGGCTGACGCCGTGCGTAGCGCTGGCGAAACAATCGTATTGGGAATCAAAGATATCCGAACTGGTGATATCGAGCCGATGGTTTTTTACCTCTACTAAAATAGAAGCTGTGAGAGTGCGTGATGGGGTGTGCATTAAGGCAACTTTGGGCAGGCTTAGTCCTTGTCTGTTGGGTAATATTTAGCGTCGAAAAGCTCCATGCGCAGCTTCCCGCCAAGGACGCTCTATTGATTGCTGTCAACCAGTACGAGCACCCTAGCTTTTCGGAACTGCAATATGCAGAAGAAGATGCCAAGGCAATCGGAGCAGTTCTTGAGCGCAACGGTTACAGTGTCGAGTTGCTCTTAGGGCAAGACGCTACCAAGGAGAAAATCTCCGAAAGTCTAAAGGGGTGTAAAAAACGGGGAGCTAATAGGGGAATATTGCTTGTCGGAGTATTTGGACACGGCATTGAATTCTCGACGGAATCCAAATCCTACTATTGTCCTTACGACGTTGAGGTTTCGACTGTCCGTGATGCTGACGGTAAGCTGCTGAATGACGAGCAGGGAAAGCCCTTACTAGAGCCCGACAAAGATACTCTGGTTCCAATGGAAGAACTTATTGGTGCGCTTCATTCAACCAAGGCATCCCAGAAGGTGCTGATTGCAGACTGCTGTCGTAATGACCCCAACAAAGCTCGAGGGCGATCGTTCGGCTCTTCATTATCCTCGGTCGAAAATTTACCTGCTAATTGTGTCGTAATGCTTGCATGTTCGTCTGGGCAGCGAGCATATGAACACAAAAGTTGGGGGCATGGAGCCTTAACCAAGTGCTTTCTTGAATCTATCTCGCAAAACTCCTCAATGTTGAAGGTCGTAGAAGACGTAAGTCTGGCAGTGGAGAAACTCACTGAGTCGACTGCTGGCATTGGATCAAAGCAGACTCCGCGGTTCTTGGTGAAGGATCGAGTTGACCTTGGGCTTAACCCTGTCGCTGCGAAAAAGAAAACAAAGCCGATTGCGTTAGAAGTACCTTTTAGTGCAATACAAGCGGCTCAAGCTCAAAAGGCCTGGGCGGAGTATTTTGACGTTCCAACCACAACGACGAACAGCATTGGGATGAAGTTTCAGCTCGTGCCCCCTGGGACGTTCGTGATGGGGTCCAATGAACAAAACCCAAGCAAGAATGAGATCCCACACACTGTTACTTTGACAAAGCCGTTCTATGTTTGTGAACATGAAACTACAGTTGGACAGTTTCGTAAGTTCATTGAAGGAACCAAGTATCCAACTCGCGCTGAACAGGACAATAGTCCAAGCCGAGGCTGGGATGCTACCAAGAGGCAGTTTACAAGTTCTAGTGCGTTTAGATGGAACAACACAGGATGGAAGCAAAGCGACGATCATCCCGTTGTCAATGTTGCTTGGGAGGATTGCCAAGCATTCATTAGTTGGTTGAATGAAAAAGAGGAATCGACCCAGTATCGATTGTTGACCGAGGCAGAGTGGGAATACTGTTGTCGGGCTGGGTCCGACAAGTCCTATTGTTGTGGTAATGACAAAAACGAACTAGTCAAACACGGAAATGTTCTGGATAGCTCAGGCTGGAAGGTATTTCGCGACGACTCTCTTAATTCACGCGAACTCCAAAACGAGTTGATTTCAGGGGACGATGGAGTAGCCTTCACGGCTAAGGTTGGCTCCTACCTGCCCAACGCCTTTAACCTCTACGACTTCCATGGAAACATCTGTGAATTCTGTCAGGATTTTTACTCCGAAGACTACTACCAGAGGTCCAACAACGCTCGTGATCCCAAAGGAGCTGCACCGGGCCAATACCCA
The DNA here is from genome assembly GCA_964458685.1 of uncultured Pirellulaceae bacterium. Taxonomy (GTDB): domain Bacteria; phylum Planctomycetota; class Planctomycetia; order Pirellulales; family Pirellulaceae; genus Aureliella. The sequence continues at coordinate 78 of CAYWNG010000501.1, read as the reverse complement.
ATGTATAGTGCCAGAGGCGGGCGCTTCGATACCGGCGAGCGGCTTGCTAAGGTCTACACTCGGAATCGTGGTACGGAC
>CAYWNG010000500.1:0-5255 GCA_964458685.1 uncultured Pirellulaceae bacterium | reverse complement strand
CAAAAGTGATCCGTGGACGTCATGCTAGCGATCGCCAACGTGGAAGCTTCACCGTTGGACGCCCGAGCACATCCCCGGCTTACTGATCTTGTCTCATTCCGAATAACTTGAGTCTTCTGGCACTTCGACCTGCGTCAGTATCAGATCTCGAGTTAAGGTACCCTCGCGCAATTCTTCACCTAAACGGACGAATAGCCAGCGGTTTTCAATTCGAACCGCGTCCAAGATATCACTAACGTCGAAAGCTATTACAGTTCCTTGATGATTGGCCAAGAAACACACCTCATTACCAGAACTGACGGAAAAGAACTCGAATGTACTAGCATCTTCCGCTGCAGAGCGCTGATTGATTGGTGCGCTCGTGCCACGCGGAAAAAGACTTCTGCGATGTTGCGGCGTGAGCTGGTTTAACGGATTGTTAGGCAAGGACTCATAATCGGAGTATCTCAAGATGCCTGGATTCGTAAGAACGTCTGTGTAGTACCCGATCACATCTCCCTTCTTAAGTCCTCGGACTCGAATGAATCGTGTGCCTTCATAAAGCCTCATCTTGTCCTGAAAACCCCAGCCTTGTAACACGTTTGCGTTGGGAAAGCTACCAAGCTTTACCTTCTTCTTTTGTTCTATTGTCCAAGTAAGACTAGCCAGATGGATAACCGTGTTGCGACCTTTTCCAACATAGTAGATGATCTGTAACCCAGAATCATCCTCATCCACGCCTAACACGGGCCCTTGTACAGAAAACGACTTTAGATCCCCACCTGTTTCATCAAAGACGTCGACCGTGGGTGTTTTCGATACTGCCGTAGAATTAACCCTAACAAAACGCTTCGAACTTGCGAACCAGCGTACAGGCCCAATTGAAGTGCTTGTCCAAATTGGCAAGTTTGCAATAAGATCTTTTGTGTCCTTGAAACAACACATCTCAAGTTTAGGGTTTAGGAGATTTTTCTCACGATCGGTAGAGTACGGTTTTCGATGCTGTAGCCCAAACACAAGGTCGCTTTCAGAATCGAACCAAGCCATATACAGGTGTTCAGGGAGTTTCTCCGGGGCTTTCTTTAGTGAGTTGACGTCAACCAATAGTATCCCCTTCCCATGTGGGTCATTAATCAATAGCTCAGTACCCGTACGAGAAAGTGTCGAACCAAAGTCCGTAAATGAGACTCCATTCTTACTGCCGCTAAGTTCAAATTTGAATAAGTCAGTAGAAGCATTGGCTTTGGTATTGTTGACAGGTGGTTGCGAGAAAGCGATCGGACAGCTAAAGGCAACCGCCAAGGCACAGAACATTTTCGTGAATAACTTCATCGCAACCGCCCCATACAACGTAACCCAACTCGGGATATTTCCAATCACAATGCTTGCTAGTTTGGCCCACCAACGGCCCCACCACCATTGTTGTTCACCGGCGGACATGTGTAGCGGCCAAAACTACCGGTGAAGGGTAGTGCACCACCGGGGTCAAATCCTTGGATTGCAATCGAGTTTTGGGACATTGGAATCGGAGGATCGCATGCAGCACACTCCTGAGGTCCGAACTCAGTACGCTGCCTACCAGGCAATCGAATAGGATTGCGTCCCTGAAGGGTCTGGCTTCTAACCTTTCGCCCGTGGCGGGTGTCTCCAAACATTCCGTGACCTTCGAATTTAAGGCACCCAGCCTGCCAAGCACCGTTGACGTAACGCATGTTTGCCATATATTCGATCCAATCACATCCATACCTGGTGCAGGGCCCTGCGGGTACTGCCAAACTGTCATACGGCGTGAACGTCGCAACTGCTGAAAGTACCACTAGCATCAACATCTTCATCTTCATAGTTATTCTCCGTTAAGTGATTTGACGATTTACACCCTGGTTTTCAATCAGGCAAGTCAGTCCCCGAACCACTGGATGAAAGAGTCCAGTAAATGCCATTGGCGATCGAGGTTGCCGAAAAATCTGTTGGATAACTGTCGTCCGCTGATAGTGCTTCAAGAATCTCTAGGTTGCCAGCCGAGTTGACTCGTGCAATCGCTTTCCTTGGTCCGCCACCGCCCATCCCTTCCTCGTCGTCACCATGAGTTACTTGAATCTGCGCAATGCCTTGCGCGTCGACCGTCGAACTTTGAAACTCAATCTTTTGGGAATCACCAGTTGCATCTTGAATCACTGCTTGCGAGCTGGCAGTGATCGTCACGGTTCCGGTTGCAAACTCGGTATCCGCTTCTCCCGCGATACTGTGATTGCTCACCGCCCATTCCCCCTGCATTATTGCAGGAGCAGCAACGATTCCAATCTGCTTCGCAGTTACATCCCGCGACGACAGCCAGAATCCGCCTGCCACGAGTCCAACCAAAACCAAAGTCACTACTCCAATTGTTTTCATTTCTTAGCCTCTCTTTGTCCTTGTACTGAACGAAACACAAACACCATAAACAAGCTTACACAACCAAGAACCAATACCACTAAGCTCCACCGACTTTCGGCAGGGCGTGATTGCTGTTCTTCCAATTCTTCACGTGCTACCTCGCGACTCGGCACGTGTGAATCATCATGATTCTTCTTTTCAACATGCTGCATCCGTTGAATCGTGTCTGGCAAAGCGTTGGCGCGACGTACCGATAGAACGCCGGTCATTGTCTCCATAGGTTTTGCATCCCAATACAGAATGACTTTGCAGCTCGCCGCAGATGCATTGTCAGGTAGCTTCGCAGCCGTAAGTGCGTACAAGAGCTGTCCAGCTAGGGATGTGTTAATGACGACTTCGTCGCTGCTCGATACCAGTCGTTGTGTTTGATACGAACCATCCGTGCTAGTCTGTGTTGCCCCAAAATCAAAACCCTCCGCCAATTTTTCAACACGTTCGAGCTGTATCGCCAAAGACTTGTTCACTGGTAGGCCGAATAGGTCCAAGTAGACGGAGCGAATATTTGCAGACGACCACATGTCACTGCTTTCGCAATCCACTTTCCCACCGCGATCAGAAAACTCCTGAACTCCCGATTCGTCTTGATGCCACAGTGTTTCCCAGTTTTCGTCTATCCCTCCCGAATCGACTCGCCACAACGGGCGACGGGTGTAAAGATAGAGGCTGTTGCCTTGATTATCACTGACGAGTGTGTATTCGAAGGAACTTTTGGAAGAGGTCCCAGTTGCAAACTGTTGACGATCGCTTGGGGTATCACCGAAGAACCGCTGATTTCCATGGGGGAATTCGGAAGTTCCCCTAAATTCGATGATCGTATAGCGATTGTGTGCAGCAAACACATTACGTTGGGATGCGCAGGCGCAAGCGACGTAAATGGTCACTGCGATTAGCACGATAACATTTCGCCATTCAAGCAACGCCTTGTTCGCAGTCATCATGGACGCTCCAAAATTGGTACAGTTAGCTGCTGAACGAAACCGCTGCTGTCGACAACCTCAAATTGGATATCCACAGGGGCCTTCGATCTATCGAATAGCGTTTCCGAGCGTTGAAGTACGGAAAAGGGGGAATCGGATTCAGCCAGCCTTGACACTTCAGAACCATTTACATCACGAACTTTCGCAACTGTTTGGACCACGTTCGGCTGTCCAATCATTTTTAGGTTGTGCGCAAGTTCACTTGTATTCACCACCAAATCTACCTGAACTTCCGCATCTGTTTCGACTCCACCTTGAGTCGAAACAACTCGATACTTGCGGGTCTCAAAGGAACGTTTAGGTCTATCGACGTTTATGCTGAGCTCGTTAGTTGATGTAAGAGACGATTTAATCAATCGTCCTTCGAGATTGACTACAACCGAGTTAGCTTCGGGAGTTAGGAACCATCTAATTGGCACCGTCAGGTCCACCTGATCTTGCTCGGTAGTCCATAGGTAGCTGATTCTTGGCTGTGTTATTGCAAAGTGCCTGAATGTCGACGCCGAAAACAATGTGATCTGATCCAATTCCCGAAGTTGCTTGTCAAAGCACCCCGCTCCAACCTCAACTTTTCCTTCCTTCTCGGTTGCGTCTTGGAAGGACTTGTTCAAATCCACTCGGAGAAAGACGGTTTCAGACCCACCGGGACTTAGTGTCAGTTTTTCGGGGCGATAGTGCGTGCACCCGCACGAGACCATTAAGGAATCTATTTCCAAGGGTTGCGATGTCCGATTACCAAGTATCACTTTTGCTTCAAATTGGGAGGTACACGGAACATTCGAGTGCTTTTCGAACTCGCTGCGAATCGGTCCGGGATTCATCGCTGTCGCCAATGCAGCAGCAAACATCGGATTGATGATCCAGATAAAGCTTGAAACCGGCACCAACAAGATCGCGGTGGCTAGTAGCAGTTTATTCCGATAGGCGTAAAGCATTTCACGGTGGAGTAGGACCGCAGTAATCGAAAACAGATCAAGTCCCAAAACGGTTAACGCATTGGAGTCGGTCGCCCCAGTACACTTACACGATGTTCCGCCGTTCCAGAGAAGTTGAATCAGGTAGCCTGAATAGATCGTGAAAAGTAGCAGCGTAGCGGACAACACGATTCGATTGGGCGCAAGGACCAGCAATACTGCAATCAAAAGCTCAATCAGTGGAAAACCAAATCCCGTCAGAAACTCCAGCGGACTGAGTTGGAAGAGGTCGACATAAGCAATAGTCCCCTTGAGCTTTCCAGCCCCCGCATATGCCAACAAGATGGCTGGGAATAGCTGGGAATAGCTGGGAATAGCTGGGCGATTTTGCGTTTCATTTTCAGACTCTTCGAGCAAGAGAATCTAAATATCTTGAAGATTGAAACGCATTGGATTGCGTGCGTCAAGTAAATTCTCGAAAAAATTCTGTTGAAACGATATTTTTCTGGAGAGTGATGTTTCGGTGCTTGGCAGATGTGTTTGCAAAGCTAGTAGAATTCAAATAGAACCTGCAAGTAGCGTTACAGGTTCTTTTGAGAACTAACTTATGAAATTCGTTATTGTACTTTGCATGCCTTAAGGCAGCTTCGAGTTAAGATGTAGTGAACTCAGCGCCGTGCTATGTATCAATTCCCAAAGGATCGCTACGACAATATGATGGCGATCTACGCAGCGATGATCGACTGCATCGACCAAAGCGTCGGTCAATTGATCGACGTGATGCCCACGCTTTGCGACATCACTGGTGCTGTCTATCCAAGCGAATTCAACGGACACAAGATACTGCCGATGCAAGGCGTATCCTTGATGCCAGCTCTTCAAGGAAAGGAAGTGCCGCGAGTTCAGCCAATCTTCTGGATGCACGAAGGCAATCGCGCGGTTCGATCGGGAC
>CAYWNG010000499.1:0-5263 GCA_964458685.1 uncultured Pirellulaceae bacterium | reverse complement strand
GCGGCAGCTTTAGTACCAGTCCGAGCTGGATTCACAGCTTCGATATCCTTATCGATCACGTAACGATGAAACGCATCTTTTGTGTAGAGCGACGTGTTAGGTACGCCAAAAAGCCTCTGACTGTTGGTGTCATTTTCGGTGAATAGCCATTGCGGCAGCGTTCCATCACTCGCAGAGTCCGCATGCAAGAGATACAGGCCGAGATCTTCGACCATAGTGGAATTCAGCCCGCGATGATCGATCTCGATACCGTCCCCGATCGCTCGTAGATTGGGACGTTTCGATCCTTGTTTCCATGACCAAGTATTACGAAACCAAACGGTTGGCAAAACATCCAGGATTGCAACCTCAGGACCTCGATTATGGATGGTAACTCGAATGCTCAAGTCGTCGGGCGCGGCCTTCGCGTACTCGACAAAGACATCGAAATAACGATCTTCGTCAAAAGCTCCTGTGTCCACTAAATCATACTCTGGGTCATTTAGCCCGCGGCGACGATTCTCTTCCACCAACTGCGAGTACGGAAAGGCTCGCTGCGGATACTTGTAGAGTGCTTTCATGTAGGAATGCGTGGGAGTGGAGTCCAAGTAGTAGTAGAGTTCCTTGACATCCTCACCATGATTTCCTTCAGGTCCGCTTAGGCCAAAGAGTCGTTCCTTCAAGATAGAGTCGCGGTGATTCCAGAGCGACAATGCAAAGCAAACGCGGCACTGACGATCCGTAATCCCCAGCAGTCCGTCTTCGCCCCAGCGATACGCTCGCGACCTCGCATGATCGTGAGGGAAGGACCCCCACGCATCGCCGCTGGTCGAGTAATCTTCGCGAACCGTAGACCATTGTCGCTCAGAAAGGTACGGACCCCAACGCTTCCAGTTTGCGGTCCTTTCTTTGTCTTCGCGGAGCCGTTGATGCTCAGCGGTTACTGGTGACTCAAGCATGAATGAACACTCAAGGTTGATGGGAAGCGTGAATCGGCATCAGAGGTCAGAATGCCGCTGCATGCCACGACGGACGCCTTGGGCTGATCCGCATGTACAGCAATTCTACACCCTAAGGAAAATGCTTTGAAGTTGCGCCTTTTCTGGGATTTCGGGCCGAAGGCCCAGCAATTTACCTAGCCCAGCCCATCGGGCCCATCGGGCTGGGTAGTTGAGCATGAATATGTTAGGGGCCGTTGGCCCGGCGGCAGGGGTGGCACTGGCTGTGCCAGTGTTCTTCAGGGTTGATTGTTACAGGTTGAAGTGCCCTCGTAGCATCCTTACACATATGTTCTCTGGACGAGAGGGCTTTTTCGATACTTGCTCAAATTTGGTCAGGCCAAGTGGAATTTGATTCCATCCTGAATAATCAGCCATAAGATAGCACTGGTGGAACCAGTGGCACCCAGCGTGATTCAATTGGATTCTTCTACTGCCGAGGAGGAAGTGCTAAACTGGTGGATTGTCGTATGTCCACACAGGATGATGATGAACGATCAACGAGCAAGCCATCGAAAGACCATCAAGCATTTTCATCAGCCAGGTGATCTGCATGAACTTACCTTCTCTTGTTATCGACGCTTACCACTGCTCACCAATGACTCTTGGCGATCGAAACTTTCGGAATGCATCGATACAGCCTGCAATTTAACTGATACAGAACTTGTAGCCTTTGTCTACATGCCCGAACATGTTCACCTACTGATTCTTCCAACGGACCCTCAGCCAGATATCGGCTTCTTTCTAGCTCAGGTCAAGCAACCGCTTTCACACTTTGTCCATCAGGAATTGCTCCATACAAAAGGTCGCTTGCTTGATAGGCTAATGGTCCAAGAGCGTCCTGGAAAAATTTGCTTTCGTTTCTGGCAGGAAGGACCCGGCTACGATCGAAATCTGTACTCGTCCGCTGCCATTCAGGCCTCAATCGACTACATTCACATGAATCCGGTAAAGCGTGGACTATGCAAGCAAATTATCGACTGGAAATGGTCAAGCTCGCGATATTACCATCTTGAACCTCCTCGAATTCAGTTTCCATCGTTGCCTTTCCTACATGGCCTCAGAGTTGAAGGATTGGATTTTGATCGATATCGTTGATCTCTTCGAGATCCATTTCCCATCCACTTCAGGATTTTTGAAGTGAAGCGTGACGTTTGGGTGGCACTGGCTGAGCCAGTGTTCTTCAGGGTTGATTGTTACAGGTTGAAGTGTTATCGCAGCCTCCTGCCTCATGTTCTCTGGACGACAAGGCTTTTTTGATCCATGCTCAACTATAGTCAGGCTAAGTCAATGATGATTCCAGCCTCAACAATCAACCGTAAGACAGCACTGGTAGAACCAGTGGCACTCGAAATTCTGGGTGGCACTGGCTGAGCTAGTGTTCTTCAGGATTGATTGTTAGAGGTTGAATTGCCATCACAGCCTCCTGACTCATGTTCTCAGAACGAGAGGACTTTTCGATCCATGCTCAACTTTCGTTAGGCTAAGTCGATGATGATTCTAGCCTCAACAATCAACCGTAAGACAGCACTGGTAAAACCAGTGGCACTCGAATGTCTGGGTGGCACTGGCTGAGCCAGTGTTCTTCAGGATTGATTGTTAGAGGTTGAATTGCCATCACAGCCTCCTGACTCACGTGTTCTCTGGACGATAAGGCTTTTTCGATCCATGCTCAACTTTAGTCAGGCTAAGTCGATGATGATTCCAGCCTCAACAATCAACCGTAAGACAGCACTGGTGGAACCAGTGGCACTCGAATGTCTGGGTGACACTGGCTGAGCCAGTGTTCTTCAGGGTTGATTGTTACAGGTTGAAGTGCTATCGCAGCCTCTGCCTCATGTTCTCTGGACGATAAGGCTTTTTCGATCCATGCTCAACTTTCGTTAGGCTAAGTCGATGATGATTCTAGCCTCAACAATCAACCGTAAGACAGCACTGGTAAAACCAGTGGCACTCGAATGTCTGGGTGGCACTGGCTGAGCCAGTGTTCTTCAGGATTGATTGTTAGAGGTTGAATTGCCATCACAGCCTCCTGTCTCATCTTCTCTGGAGGGCAAGGACTTTTCGATCCATGCTCAAATTTCGTCAGGGGTGGCACCGGTGAATGAGCAATGATTCGGGATGACCGGGCAACTATTTCTACAGCGACCAAGACAAATTAGTAGCAGAATCGAACTATTTTGAGAAAATTTGGTAATTTCTTGTAAGGATTTTGGGTTTCAACAGACTAATAGCTCTTGGGATTTTCATGTCACAAGGATTCAGAGCATGTTAGCTAAGTTAAATACGTTGTCTCTGCTGGGGATCGAAGCGCTGCCGGTGGAGGTTGAGGTGGATGTGTCGGGGACCCCGATGCCCAAGACGATGCTGGTGGGTTTACCCGAAGCAGCGGTCAAGGAGAGTATCCATCGAGTCGAACGGGCGATCGTCAATAGCGGCTTCGAACGTCCTAATGATCGCGTGGTGATCAATCTGGCACCGGCTGAATTACCCAAACAAGCTGCTTCGTTTGATTTGCCAATCTCGTTAGGCTTACTGGCTGCTAGCGGCCAGTTTTCGTCGGATCTGTTTTCGCAATATGCTGTGGTCGGCGAGCTGGCGTTAGAAGGTCACACGCGGCCGATCAAGGGCGCTCTCTCGATGGCAATGGCGACTCGAGATTGCGGTCTAAAAGGCTTGATACTGCCTCGTCAGAATGCTCCCGAAGCCGCAGTGGTCTCGGAGATTGAAGTGATCCCGGTGGACTCGTTGACCGAAGCCGTCGGATTCTTCGCTGGATCAATCGAAATCGCGCCGCATCTGGCTCATCTGGATCGCCTGTTCGAGGAGTTCAGTCACTACGCGCAAGACTTCGCCGACGTTCGCGGCCAAGAGATGGCCAAGCGAGCTTTAGCGATTGCAGCCAGTGGACTTCACAACATTCTTATGCTCGGTCCCCCAGGGTCGGGTAAGACGATGTTGGCGAAGCGTTTGCCGTCGATTCTGCCGACGCTGACGGCGGAGGAGTCGATTGAGACGACGAGGATCTATAGCTCGCTGGGTCAAATGCGGCAGGGGCAGCCGCTGATGGCGATCCGTCCGTTCAGATCGCCTCACCATACGATTAGCAATGCGGGGCTTGTGGGTGGAGGCAATCCGCCGGCGCCGGGCGAGATCTCTTTGGCTCATAACGGCGTGCTGTTTCTAGATGAATTGCCCGAGTTCGATCGCAGGACGTTAGAGGTCATGCGGCAGCCGTTGGAAGATCGAGTCGTAACAATCTCCCGAGCGCTTCGCAGTACGACGTTTCCGGCGAGCTTTATGTTAGTGGCGGCACTTAATCCTTGTCCCTGTGGTTTTCGTACGGACCCGCGCAGAACGTGTAACTGCACATCGATACAGATCGAAAAGTACATGTCGCGTATCTCGGGGCCATTGCTTGATCGCATCGACATTCACATCGAAGTCCCCGCCGTTCCGTTCGAAGAGCTCAGCTCGTCGACCGATGGAACAAGCAGCAAAGCTATTCGACAGCAAGTCGAAGCAGCTCGGTTATCGCAGAAGCGGCGCTTCAACGGCACATCGACGCTTTATAACGCTCAAATGTCCAGTCGCGAACTTCGAGTCTATTGCCCCTTGGACAATCACTGTCGCAAGCTACTTCGTGATTGTTGCAATGAGCTTGGCTTATCTGCGCGGGCTCACGATAAGATCCTCCGCGTCAGTCGCACGATCGCCGACTTGGATGATTCGGAGACCATTCAGGCCGCTCATCTTCAGGAGGCGATCAACTATCGGATGCTCGATCGGAATCTGTTTGCGTAGCGCGGCCGAGATTGTTGACCTGCATTGCTTCAATTGACTACTGGTGCTGGACAAGAAAGATGCTTCCGGGGAGGGCGATTGAATACCTTCCCCAAGGTTCGTATGACTAACTCACCGCAGCGAAGCGCTTCGTATGAAGGGCGCCTAATTGCTTTCCCGACGTAGGTAGACGCTCGTTGATAATTTGGGCGTCGAAGCGTTGGCCGTTTGGAACTCGAAAGTAAACTTCCCAAATCGATCGACTGGAACCGCCTCTCTCTTAACGGCAATCTCAACGAAACCATGGTTATTTGCGCCAACGAAAACTCTGTCGTTTAGGAACGTTGAGCGTTGGTGCAAGCTAACACCTTCTATCCAAGTCGACTTTTGGCCGTTGTTCAGAAAACCTAACTGCAGTCTGTATTCTGTGTCATTCGTTTGAGGCAAGCACAATACGAGTCCAGGATTGACCACCTGAATCTGCGGTTTACTCCATAACGACT
>CAYWNG010000498.1:0-5264 GCA_964458685.1 uncultured Pirellulaceae bacterium | reverse complement strand
CGTGCTCGTGCTCGTGCTCGTGCTCCTGGACTGGACTGGACTGGACTGGACTGGACTGGACTGGACTGGACTGGACTGGATTGGATTGGATTGGATTGGATTGGATTGGATTGGATTGGACTGGATTGGATTAAATGGCGGGAATCGAGCACGACTTGGAGCAGGCGTACGAGCACCGTCTTCGACTGAGCTGGAGTAAGAAAATCCGAGGGCACAGCGTTGAACCAAGGAGGAAGAACGACACGGAGTGTCGTGGCACAATAAAAATGGAAAAGAACGACACGGAGTGTCGTGGCACACTGTTTAGGGCAATCGCAATAACTGAATCGCTCGAATGTCCATCAGCGCGGCCTTGCGGATTTGCTTGGGTTGGACTTTGAGCGAGTAGTTGCCGGGCTCCTTGAGTTCGACGGCTTCGAGTTGCTTCCACTGAAAGTTTTGGAAGTGGCCTGTCTCCAAAACTTCAAAGCTGGTTTCGAAAACTGTCTTGCCGTCAGCGCTGGTGATCTGAAGGCTGGCGATGCTGCCACCTTGTCCGGCTCCACAGCCTTGAAGCACTGCCAAGTTGAACTTGCCCGGCCTCTCGACTCGCACATTCCACTGAACAGAATCGGTAGGCACAGTCCAATAGCCTACGGTGTTCTTGTGAGGCTGAGGTTCATAGCGCAGCTTATCGCCACTGGTCTTCGCCAAATGCGCTGCTAACCAAAGTGATCCGTCGCCAAGTTGACTGATCGGGGTTAGCTCGTCGATCAAAAGTGGTGGGCTATCAAATTCAAGAACCACGATTCCAGATAATTCAGCCGGTGGGTTCTTTAGCGTCAAGATCCAATGATCGATCTCGGGCGAGACATCCAATGTCAAAGTCTGTTGGCCCATAACGAGGACGGTACTGCGAATGGCAGCGCAGAATCGTGGGACCTTGAAAGGAAGCTCAGTGGACTTTTCGATCTTTCGGTAAATACAGTTCTCCCACCTGAGCAGCGATGGATTCCCCTGCAAAGGCTTTGCGTCGACGGGAATCGAATCTTGGGCTTGGGCTGGCACTGCCAAACAAAGAATCGCGATTGCCAATAGTTCGGGGAGAGGTTTCATGTGCAGTTAAACCATTTGTGCAAGTAAGTTAGCAACAAGTTCTGGGTTATCCTGCTCCCTAAGATGAGCGATGTGGTCTACGGGAACTCCCGCTAGTTCGAGATTTTTGGCGAGAGTCACCCACACTTTCTCTCGCTTCTTCCCCTCGGTTAGGTAGAGTTCGGTGACTAGCTCTTGAGCTCGTTGCAAAGCGATTGAGTCGCGGTTTTCGTAGAATCGCTTGATAATCTTCTGCTGGTGAGCAGTATAGTTTTTGTCGGCCATGGGTTTAAGCTCGCAAGTAGGGATTTGGGAATGTACCGATTCACACTGAATCAGCGCCACAAACTGGAATTTCCTGCACGACTTGTCTATTCTCTAAAGAATATCATAACATTCGCAGGGATGTCGAAACAGCACTCCGAGTTACATCGTCGATCGGTTGATCAATGCCAGTTTGGATTCGAAAACTTTTTGCAACTCGCTGGACGCGGCGTTCACAGTGGAGTCGGTTGTTACTGTGCCAACGCGAGTTTCAAAGGGCTCTATCGAAAGAGCGGTCGAGAGTAGATCGACACGGAGGTTTATTCGGCTTTATCATCCTCCGACTTTGCGATATGCAGGACGCAAAGGCACAAATTAAGCTACTTGCCAAGCTTCTTCATCGACGATTGCGCGATACGGATGAAAAGGGGCATCTTGGTCCAGGTCGAGTCGGCATCGTGTTGCCGGCAACAGATTCGTTTGGCACATCCTTAGTCTTAGCTCAATTGCTTGAGATCGCCAAACGTGCAGGTCTTGCCATCGATGGCGAAGCCTTTGTTTACCCCGATCAAGATCTTGATCATCGCAAGCAGCAGCCCCAAAGCGTGTCCGAAAGTTCAACAGATAGTTCAACAGAACGTTTGTCAGACAGCTTGTCAGAGAGTTTCTCAGACAGTTCGAATGCCGAAGAAGTAGCCGAGCCAGCAGTTCGACCACTTCCTGTTGTATTGTTTGCATCTGCGTACCCTCGATGGAAGCGTACTCTGGACATCGTGGGTGCTCTACTTGGTTTGTTGATAGCTTCGCCCATAATGATAGCTTCTGCCTTATTGATTAAAGCGACGAGCCCTGGGCCAATCCTCTTTTGCCAAAGAAGAACTGGATACCTTGGGAAAGAGTTTACGATACTCAAGTTTCGTAGCATGGTCTTGGGGTCTGAGGATTTGCAGTCCGAGCTGCGCGAGCGCAACGAGCGAGATGGCCCCGCTTTCAAGATCACACGTGACCCTAGAACCACACTTGTCGGTAGATTCTTGAGAGCCACGGGTTTTGACGAGCTGCCTCAACTGTACAATGTGCTCCTGGGAGACATGGCGTTGGTTGGACCAAGGCCACTGCCAGTCGACGAAGCCGCTCAATGCCTTCCTTGGCAAAAGCATCGCGCCGATATCAAGCCAGGGTTGACTTGCTTTTGGCAGATTGCCAAGAGTCGCAACATTTCGTTCCCCGACTGGATGCGACTGGATCTTCATTACGTTAAAAGTGCATCGTTCATCTTAGACTTGCGTCTGCTCGCAAGAACTGTGATTGCAGTTTTTCTTGGTCGAGTGGGGCATTAGAGAGTGTCGCAGATAATCGCCGTGGCCCAAGCTGAAGAAAAAAAGACAGGCCAACGCTCGAAGAAACTTGTCGGGATCGCAGTCACCCTCGCTACTTCGCTCGGATCGTTCGGTTTATTTGCCATCCAAGGCGTACTGTTGGCCCGCATGTTGGGCCCCGACCAACGCGGTGCATTTGCTGCGGCAGGATTGTATCCTCAAGCTTTGCTCTATCTTGGCATGTTGGGAGCCCCAGAGCTATTTGCGGGCTACGCATCCAGAAACCTTGATGATCCCAAGCTTCGTCGATCAGCATTCAGATATGGACTATTCGCGGGCTGCCTAACATCGTTGATTTGCGTCGCATTGACTTGGATAACCTTGCGTAGCGATCTGCGTTGGGTGATGCCATGGGCCGTGCTGTGTGCATTGACTGTTCCACTGCAACAAATTCGATTGGCGGTTCAAGCTGTCGACCATGGCCAACACAAGTTTGGACGCTACAACGCTGTGCGACTGGCTGCTGCGGCTACGTTTCCAGCGATGCTGTGCATCGCTTACCTTTTCAATCGAACGGACTTTCAATCAACGATATGGCTGTTTGTTGCTGCCCAAGTTTTGTCGTTGGGTTTGGTTCAATTCGGAATGAACCAGTCGTGGATTGGCGAGTCAGCCGTAAGGATTCCAACGGCGCTCAAGGACGCGCGAGGTTTAATTGGTGCGTGGCTGTCCGCGGAAATCCTCGAACGCATCGACATGGTGTTGATTGTCATTCTTATCGCGGACCAGGAGGTCTTGGGGTATTACGCCGCCGCAGTGCCTATTGCATCGGTCATGATCATCATTCCGAACACGGCTGGCCTTTACGCGTTTAATCGTGGAGCTCGAGAGGGTGAGAATCTTAGTACTAGTGAAGTTTGGAAATTTCTGGGCTTAGGATTACTCGTCCAGACCGCAGTTGCCATCGCTCTAGCAGTAGTTCTACCCTATGTCATTCCTCTCCTGTATGGCCAGTCGTTTCAGCCCACGGTCGCATTCGCTTGGGCGCTGCTGCCGGCTGGAATCTTCCGCGGACTACTGCAGGCCTGCGATAGCTACATGCGAGCGAGACAAAAGCCGGTCGCTGGGGTGAAAGCTAGAGCGATTGCGATTCCCGTCCTGCTGCTATTCAGTTGGTTGGCTGTACCTAAACTAGACTCGCTAGCAGTTCCCATCGGACTTTCGCTTGCGCAGGGTGTTTGTTTTGCGATAATGGTTCGAGCCGTCTTGCTGGATTCGCGAGAAGTTGCCAAGCTAACGCACTCTTCGAAGTAGTTGAATCCATAGCAACGCCTAAACAGCAACGCCTAAAAAGCGAATCCCGAACAGCGAATCCCGAACAGCGAATTCAAAAAGGCATCGGCGAGCAACATCCCATGGAAGAACAGACGAGATAGATTTTGTTAGATCGCGGAAAGTACAATTTACTTGGTATCAACATTTGTGCAGTCGACTACGAAGCTGCGGTGCATGCCATCATCCAAGCGGCTCAACAGCAGCGACCGTTTGCGGTTAGTGCATTAGCCGTGCATGGTGTTATGACTGGCGTTCTGGATCGCAAGCATTGCTACCGCTTAAATCAACTGGAGATGATTGTTCCCGATGGCCAGCCTGTTCGTTGGGGACTGAACCTAATTCACCGTGTTGGTCTGCCCGATCGCGTGTATGGACCCAACTTGACGTTGCACGTTTGCGAAGCTGCGGCCGAATTAGATTTGCCAATCTTCTTGTTTGGTGGCAAAGCGACAACTTTAGAGCGGCTGGAGTCGAACTTGAAGGCGAAGTTTCCAAACATTCGCATCGCGGGAAGCCAACCTTCCAAGTTTAGAACGCTCAATAGCACCGAACGCGACGAGCTGATTTCCAAGATCAAGGATAGCGGTGCGAGGATCACGCTGGCTGGAATTGGTTGCCCTCGACAAGAGGTCTGGGCATACGAGTTTCGCAATCAGCTATCGATGCCCGTCATGGCTGTTGGCGCAGCCTTTTCATTCCACGCTGGCGAATTGGATCAAGCTCCAGCGTGGATGCAAAATGTGGGACTTGAGTGGCTGTACCGCTTTGGCAAAGAACCTGTTCGCTTATGGAAACGCTACGTGTTTCTCAATCCGGCTTATCTCAGCCTATTGGCACTGCAAGCCTGTCGACTGTGGACTCTCAAGCCATCTCGCGGTATCCAACCAACCGAAGAGATTCTTTACGGCTAGCCAAACGCGGTGAAGCATTTTTGAACCGTAGGGCCTGTCCGTTTAAATTCGTTATAAAAACAATGGGCCAACGGCCCGAAGACCCAGAAAAAGCGGAACTTCAAAACTAACGCTTCGGGTTGTGAATGAGAACAACGCGCAACTTCAAAACTAGCGACTGCGGTTCAAAAGAGATCTACCAAGTTGATCGCTCAATCAGGCAATGCTAACGCTTCGGAGGTCGAGGAAAGAAGCTGCTAGTCTGCTGAATGTACTCTTCGTAGCCTTCGATTCGACTCTTTAGCGAAGACTCCAAAAGCGTCACACCTGAGACGCGCAAGAGCAAGAAGGACATCAAGCTCGGACAAAGAATCGTCCACCA
>CAYWNG010000497.1:0-5267 GCA_964458685.1 uncultured Pirellulaceae bacterium | reverse complement strand
TCAACGTCTCTGGGCGTCCATCAACCACTCGCTGTCCCTGGGCATCGTAGTGAGTGCCAACTTTCGTGGCAATAATCGCTTCGCCAGTCCGACCCTTGAGTGCTTTTGCCAAAAGCAAATCCGCTTGGCCGGAAAATCCATAACTGTAAGCGGTATCAAAGAAGTTGATTCCACAGTCCAATGCGGCAGCGATCGTTCGTAAGCTATCTCGCTCGTTGACATCCAGCGAGGAGATTCCCGCGATAGGCCAACAACCTAACGCTACCGAACTGACCATGAGCGAACTGTTGCCGAGTTGCCGAAGGTAATCACTCATAATTCACACAGCTTAGAGCGTATCGCTCATGCCAAGTTGAGACATCTTGCGGTAGAGATTCGAACGATGCATGCCCAATTGCTTGGCTGCCTGCGCCAAGTTCCCTTCGGCCAATTCAACGTGCCGCTGAATGTACTGCCGCTGGAAGACATCAGTCGCATCGCTCAGCGGCATGTTCGATGGTACTGTTCCAACGTCACTGGATGAACTTGGCGCAAGAACGAATGCCAAGTCGGTCTCTTCAATAACATTGCTGTTAGTCAAATAGCTAATGCGTTCCATCAAGTTTCTTAGCTCGCGAACATTGCCCGGCCATGAGTGCAACTGAAGGCGACGTTTCGCCGAATCCGAAAGCGTTGGTGTAATGCGTCCGATTTGATGAGCAAACTGTCCCAAGAAATACTCGGCCAGAATGATCACATCATTTCCTCGTTCTCGCAGCGGCGGCAATTGCAGAGTGACAACATTCAGCCGGAAGTACAGGTCCTCGCGGAATTTCTTCTCACGAACCAGTCTCGCCAGCTCTTGATTGGTCGCAGCGATAACACGCACATCGGTTTGAATGGGCCGCTCGCTGCCAACGCGAGTCACAATCTTATCCTCTAAGACTCGCAGCAGTTTAGCTTGCCCGCTAAAGCTCAGGTCGCCGATCTCGTCCAAAAACAGCGTTCCACCGCTGGCCAGCTCAAACTTTCCAGCTCGATCTGAAACGGCATCGGTAAACGCGCCCTTCTCATGTCCGAACAACTCGCTTTCAATCAACGATTCGGCGATTGCTGCGCAATTGATGGCGATGAAGGCCTGATCGCGACGAGCGCTGTTCAGGTGCAAGCTCCTGGCGACAACCTCTTTACCAGTGCCATTCTCTCCCAAGATCAATACTGCCAAGTCAGTCGCGGCAACGCGTTGTACCGTTTCACGCATTGAAACAACTTGTGGACATTGTCCAACCATGGTCGTCGTATCGCTGGCGAACTTAACCAACCGGTCGCGAGATTGAACCAACGAAGTGATGCGTTGCGTATTTTCGACTGCGGAAGCGGCGTGTTTAGCCAACTCGATTAGAAAGGCCTCGTCCTCCGCAGAGAATTCTCCATGGCGATGATTCAGAACTTCGAAGACTCCCAATGGCCTATTGCGTTTGTCCATGAGTGGCGCCGCAATCAGCGACTGAGTCGCATAGCCAAGCTTTTGACCGACCTGCACGTTAATTGCCGAAGGATCTTGCGAGTCGTCCCAACGTTGCGACAGGCCAGTTTTCAACACTTGACCTGCAACCCCCAAATCGTCGCGAATTCGCAGCGCGCCGTCGACTCCCATCGCTGGATATCCGACAAGTTCACTGCGCGGTTTGTCCCATAGAAAGATACTGGCTCTGTCACCACTCAGAACGCGAGCGGCCGCGACTGCCATTGAATTCAGTAGCTCGTTCAAGTTGTGGTTGCGTTGCCATTGCTCGGCGAGATCCAACAGCGTTTGCAACTGACTTTCACGACGCAACATGGCGATATGTTGAGTCGCTGTGGCCAGAGCGATCCTCAGCACGTTTCCAATCGCTTGTACTTCAGCAAGTGGGACTGCATTCGGTGGGCTCAGCAACAAAACCTCTGCCGGTGCTGTTCGCCCCGTAATCGGTATAGCGACCCAGCCTTCGCCCTGCGAAATCTCCATCTCATCCGAAGCTGTGGCAGCGAGATCCATGGGAAGCTGAGCGAGCGAGTCGGGCGATCCAACGACGGCCCAATGCGCGTCTTGTTGATGAACCCATGCCATCCTGGCGAACGAAAACTGGCGTTGCACAGCCGCCACAGCCAACTCACGAAAGTGCGCCAATGTCGACCCACGCCCGACCGCACTCAGAAGTTCGCTGGCAAGATTGCAGGATGAAAGTTCAGTGTCTGACATGTTTTACAGTAGCTTCGCGCGAAGATCGGCCAGCAGTTGACTCGCGTGACCAATCTCCGACTTTTGTCGTTCAGGCTCTTGTGGAATTTCTCGCTCGATAGTCAAAGGCCCAGTGTAACCGATCTCCAGCAAAGTCTTCAGATAGTTTTCCATCCCAACTTGGCCTTTACCCAAAGGAACCTCACAGCCCCAGGTCTTGCCAGGTTCGTTGCTCCAAGTTGCATCCTTGCAGTGAACGCTACGAACGTATTTTCCAACCTTTTTCAGAGCTTCAATCGGTTCGCCTGTACCGTAAAGGATCATGTTGGCGGGATCGAAGTTGATGAACAAGTTGTCGCGCTTTGTGTCTTCGATGAATTGGACCAAGTTGTCAGCGGACTCCTGCCCTGTTTCCAAGTGAACAGCTTGTCCGTTAGCTTTAGCGTGGTCGCAAAGTTCACGAGTCACCGCGACAACCTCTTGGTAGTCCGCGCTGGAGGTATCGTGAGGCACAAAACCGATGTGCAAGCCCACGACGTTACAGCCCAGCAACTTAGTGAAGTCGCTGATCTCTTTCATCTCTTGCAGACGTTCAGCTCGCGTCGCCTTTGGTACTAAGCCTACCGTCTTTTCGACCGTAGGAATATCGGCATAGCTCTCGCCTTCAAACCCACCAAAAACGCAAGTCAAAGTAATGCCCAGCTCGTTTAGTTTGGCGGTAAACTTGGTCGCATTTTCGGCCGTGCGAGTTTGACGATGAGGAGCGTGCATTTGAATCGTTGGAATCCCCAACTCCTTGGCAACTTCCAACTTAACGCCAAGTCCTGCATCAATGCTGGTGAAAACTCCGATGGGCCATTTGGACATGACAAGATCCTCGATTCTAAAGACGGTGGGGTTTGCGAAAGACTATTGTGCTGAAACTACTCGGAAGTCACAACGGGGCTAACTGAGATTACAGTTCAGCCAAGGAAAGTTCAAAGTAATCCAGTTCGTCGACATCAATCGGACGACCATGGTAGACGATCGTGCAGCTTTCGCCGACTTGAGCGAGCCATTCCTCGGGCAACTGATCACGGCACTCGGCAGGCAACAAAATCAGAACGCGTTTGGAACCCAAAGTGCCATTGGGATTCAAGCTGTAGTAGCGGTCCAAATAGTTCGGCTTGCGATAACAGGCTTCAAGCAGCCGAGCTGGCAAGTTCACCGGCAGATCCGTCCCTTGTTGATTAGGTTGCAGCACGACCTGCATCGTGGAGTGTGGATTATCGAGCAGCAGACGCTCGATCAAGCTCAGCAATTCGACTTGCCGCGCGCGAAAGTCGTTGCCGCGAATCCAAACCGTTAGCGCTTGAGCTCGATTGGCTGAAGGATGCTCTTCCAACAATCGATCGACGTTCCAGCTCGCATCGACGTCAACTTCAATGATCTCGCACCAACGCGAGTTCGACTCGAACTTGAGCTTCGGTTCAGGGAATGGATCCCACTCCGACTCAAACACCTCTTGCGCTTCGCTCATCAGTTCATACAAGTCGCCCGTGTTGAGCGTTGGGCTTTCGATGACGTAGTAAGGCGGTCGATCTTGGAAGACCAAACCCAACATAGGCGCTTCTTGGCGAAACGCAGTGCCAGGCAGGATTGCTAAGTTGAACACTTGAACGGTCGAGAAGAGATTGGTCGAGTTCAAATACTCGAATCCGCGACGTACCGAGCTTACCGTATCGCCGGGCAAGCCGATAATCAGGTCAACTTTGACTCGCAGCCCTGCGTCCAACATCGCTTCAACGCCGCGTTCAAAGGCCTTCATATTGTTGCGACGATCCATGAGTGATTGTGCCGTCGGATCGACCGACTGAAGTCCGATTTCGACTTCGGTGAAGTTCGCTTGCTTGAGCAACTGAGCCGTTTCAGGTTTGATTCCTTCGGCACGCAGCTCGCCAAAATACTCGAATTGATGCTCTGGATTTTCACGAGCCAGTAGACGCAAGAACCCATCGAAATCTTTGCGTTGGTTCAGTGTAGGGTCCAGCAGAACCACTTCCGTCGCGCCACGCTCGCGCGCGTGACGCAGATTGGCTACGATCTTCTCTTCAGCGACAAAGTACAGGCCGTCGTAACTCTTCGGATAGTAACAGAACTTACACTTGAAAATGCAACCGCGAATCGTCTCCAGCAGAAGCATGCGTTGATCCGCCGCGTCCAAAATTCCTGCCAAGTAAGGCGAAGAAATCTCGTTCAAGTCGGGCAGCGGCTTTCGGAAGAGTGGCGGCTTAGGATCGGTGGCTTGCCAAAGGCCCGGAACGATGCTGGGAACTTGAGCGGCGATGGCGCTGTTGCCGCAGTGTAACTTCAACAGGTCCGCAAAAGTTTGTTCGCCTTCGCCGATAACGGCGTAGTCAATCACAGAACCATCTAAGACCCACGCATTGTCGCCAGTGATTTCAGGTCCACCCAAGACGATGAGTATTTCAGGATTGGCCTGTTTGACTTGCTTGGCAATCCACAGCGTGCGATCGATGTTCCAGAGATAGCAGGTGAATCCAACCATCCAAGGTTGTCCTGCCAGAATCTCTTGAACGATTGCGCTGTCGGACGCCTGGTCTGCGACTGAGTTCGGCAAAATCTGAAAGTCGAAATACTCGTCCAGCCCTCGATTGCGAGCGTAGAGTATCATGTAGCCCGCCGCCAAAGGAACATTTCCTACGATCGGAGTCGGCCCGGCTGGTGGGATAGGCAATTGTGCGAAGAGAACCGTACGTTTCATCAAAAGGTATCTTTTCGCGAGCGTCGCGATTTTGGGGTGGTTGGAATGACTGTGTGGCAGCGGACTTCTGCAACCGCGAGATGGCAATGAACAAAGGCATCTGAGTATTGGACTCGTGGGAATCTGCTGGCTCGATTCTTAGCCCCATAGTTTATTGTCGATAGTGGATTCTTTGGAGAGTGATTTTGAACGAATTACCAACAAAGACCACGCTCGGCGCGGTAAATCTGCTGAAACTAGCTTTGCTGGTTGGCTTGGGCCTCACTTCGTCGATTTCGGCTCAGCAAAACTCTCCCAACGCTC
>CAYWNG010000496.1:0-5278 GCA_964458685.1 uncultured Pirellulaceae bacterium | reverse complement strand
ATGCAAGAGCGTAAAGTGACCGTCGTGGGCAAGACCTTTCGATTGGGCTCGCCCTTCTTTGTGTTGGCAACTCAAAATCCCGTCGAGCAAGAAGGAACCTATCCACTGCCCGAAGCTCAATTGGATCGCTTCATGTTCCTGATTGAAGTTGGATACCCATCGCGTGAAGAGGAGATTCTGATCGCTTCCAACACTACCGGCGAGGAGTTGCCAACGCTCGACCCTGTGCTGTCTGGCGAAGATGTCATGAGGTTTCAATCGTTGGTGCGCCGCGTTCCTGTCCCGCAGCACATTTATGAATACGCAGTGGACTTGGTCCGCAGCACGCGGCCTGGTTGCAAGGAAACGCCTTCATGGATGGGCTCACTGGTTGGTTGGGGAGCCGGTCCACGCGCTGTTCAGTATTTGATCTTAGGTGCCAAGGCCCGAGCGGCTCTCAACGGAAGTTACGCTGTCCGCCTGGAAGATGTGCTTGAGGTTGCCCAGCCCGTTTTGAGTCACCGCGTGCTAACGACCTTTGCTGCCGAATCGGAAGGATTGAAGAGTCGCGATGTGGTTCAGCGCTTGGTCGACGAATTGACGCGGGGCAGCTAACGTGAGCCAACGTCATGGATTCATTGACTCGAAGGTGATCGCCAGGCTGCGAGCACTGCCACTATTTGCGCGCATGGCCATGCTCGGCAGCGTGACGGGCATGCATCGCAGCCCTCATCGCGGCAGTAGCCTGGAGTTCGCCGAGTATCGCAAGTACAGCCCCGGTGATGACACTCGCAGGCTGGATTGGCGAGCTTATGCGCGCAGCGATCGTTTTTACATTCGCGAGTTCGAAGCAGATACGAATCTGCGGCTGGTGCTAGTCGTCGACACAAGTGGGTCGATGAACTATGCCGTGAACGGCTGTAGTAAACTCGAATACTCTCGGCGCATCGCTGGCACGTTGGCCTATCTGGCCGTCGAGCAAGGTGATGCGGTGGGACTGTTCTGCGCTGCAAAGCGTTTCGAAAAGACAATTCCTCCCAAACGTAGTTCCACTCATTTATCCATTGTCCTGGATGAGCTTACGCAGGCAAAGGCAGCCGGCGAAACAGGCTTGGTAACCGCACTGCACGAAGCGGCTGAACGCGTTCGTCAACGCGCACTGGTCGTCGTTATGTCAGATCTGTTTGTCGCTCCGACGGAATTGAAAGACGCTCTGCAACACTTGCGTTATCGCAAGCATGATGTGGTCGTGTTTCACATGCTGGAGCGTCAGGAGCTGGAATTCGAATTTGATCGTCCGATTCGCTTCAACGATCTCGAAGGCAATGGTTCGATCCTGGCAGACCCTAGCATTATGGCTGAACAGTATCGCGAGGCCATTTCGGATTATCTCGCATCGGTCAAGCAGGTCATGCAGGATACCAGCACGGACTATCGACGCGTTAGCCTGCAGGAAAACTACGGCGACATCCTTGCGAGCTTTCTTTTGCAACGATCACCTAAGACCAAGTAGCAATTGCTTTTTCATAACCCGTGGCGTCAGCGAGGGACGACTCGGATTTGAACGAGAACCTCGCGATTTAATCCCTTGCTAAGAATTCGGATTGTGAAAGAGCTACCAAGTTAAATGACATTACTCAATCCAATTTGGCTTCTCCTCTTACCCTTTGTGCTACTGCCGGTGGTGATTCACCTGTGGAATCAAAGCCGTCACAAGGTGGTTGACTGGGGAGCGATGAGTTTTTTAATCACCGCGCAGCAAATACGCGGTGGCAGGCAACGACTGCGCCACTGGCTGATCATGATTGCGAGGATGCTGGCAGTGGCGGGATTGATCTTCTTGCTTACGCGACCGCTCTCGTCGGGGCTGTTCGGATCGATCGCAGGCGGCCAAGCTCAAACGGTTCTGGTCGTACTCGATCGTTCCGCCAGCATGCAGCAGCAAGCCTCACTGGGCGGTCTGTCAAAACTTCAGTCAGGTTTGCAGACGATTGTTTCGACCCTGGAAGCTGCTGGAAAGAACTCCAAGCTCTATCTGGTCGACGGCGCATCGAGCGAGCAACGAAGGGACGATACCGCTATCAATCCAGTTGTCGAAGTTCAAAAGCCATCCGACCTGCTCGACATTGCTGCTTCGTCTGCCACTGACACGCAAACCAACATGCCGTCGATGTTAGAGACAGTGCTTAACTTCGTGAAGAACAATCAAACGGGTCGAACCGATGTGTGGATCTGCTCTGACGGATCGGACAACGATTGGCAAGCCAGCAGTAGCCAGTGGCCAGCGTTGGAAAAACAGTTTGCACAGTTGAAAGGCGTGCGACTGCAATACTTGCACTTGCCTGAACCCTGCCCAGACAATCTCTCCGTGCGAGTTCAGCGTTGCGAACTGCGAGGGTCAGCCGATTCACCCGAATTGGCCATCGATTTATCGGTTCAAAGCAACGTCAAGGACAGTCGCACACAAGAGATTCCGCTGACCATCATGATCGGCAGTGCTCGCCATACGCTCCACGTTCCCTTGCAAGGTGGCCAGGCGGAGTTGACCGATCATCGTATCCCACTGGCGGCGAAGACAGAAAAGGGATGGGGGTATGTCGAACTGCCGGGCGATTGCCAACCTGCCGACAATCGCTACTACTTTACCTTTGCTCCCGTCAGCGCGATGCAAACGTTGATTGTGGCTGAGCAGCCAGCGGTCGTTCGTCCAATCGAGCTAACGGCCAAGGTGCCAATGCAGGAGAATAGTCAGGCCAACGTCACCATAGTGGGCGCTGATCAAGTCGCATCGCTCGACCTTTCCGCGTTCCACCTACTGGTCTGGCAAGGTGTACTGCCAAGCGGCGCTCTGGCACAGAAAGTCGAAGCCTATGCTCAGTCGCGAGGGACACTGATCCTGTTGCCGCCCGCAACTCCCAATGATGCACAGTTTATGGGTTTGAGCTGGGGGCAGTGGCAGACTTGGGACGAAGGCCAGCGCGTGGCCAATTGGGAAAGTGAACGCGATCTATTGCGACGCTCAAGCGATGGTAGCAGCTTGCCACTGGATCAACTCTCCATCTATCAATCCTGCCGATTGAATGGCGCTCATCAAGTGTTGGCGGTGCTTGGCAATGGTCAGCCTTTGATCACCAAGAACACTGCTGTGGGTGGCGGCGTCGTGGCACTAACGACTTGGCCATTGGGCACCCATTCGACGCTTGATAAAAATGTGATTGGACTTTACGCCATGGTACAGCGATCGTTGGAGCAAGCCTTCCAGAGAATCGCAGGCAATCATTCTATCGCAGCGGGAGAAGAGGGCTCACAAGCCGCTGCAGATATGCAAGCCTTGGCCTCCAATCCTCGCTCCGCCGATGAACCTCCGCTGCCATCGTCGGCTCGACCTCGATTATCCGGTGTATACCAAAACGATCAAACTCTGTTGGCTATCAACCGCCCCATCGACGAAGATCAGGCTATCGCTCAGTCAGCCGACACGATCAAGCAACTGTTCGGTCAACTTGACTTCCATTTGATCGATGGTCGCGGGACTGAGACCAATTCACTAGCCAACGAAGTTTGGAAGAGCCTGGCCGTTGTCATGGCATTGGCTTTGTTGGTCGAAGCCATGCTGACGCTGCCTCCCAAACGCTCTTCGAAACCAGTTTCGCTAGCCAGCAAAGCGAGGGTAGCAGCATGATCGTCCTGGCCAGCCTCTCATTCGAAACTTCCACTGTAGCCCTGCTGTTCAGCGTTCTAGTATTAGCCGCCGTCGTCGGACTTTCGCTAACGGCTATGCATCGCAGCTTTTATCGCAGGCCAATCGTCATCCTCGAGTCCATGCGAATCGGCATCGTCTCGCTGGTTCTCCTTGTGCTGAATCAACCTGAACAGTTGCAGCAGTTCATCCCTGAAGACAAGCCGACCATTGCTGTGCTGTGGGATGACTCGGGCAGCATGCAAACCAAAGACATCGCGGTCGATGGCAGGGCGAACGGCCCATTGGTCAGTCGCAGCGAGGCCATCGCGGAACTGACTCGCAGCGAGAAGTGGCAGCAGTATGCAGAAAAATTCAACGTCGTCATTGAACCCTTCTCCTCGGCGGCAGCCTCGCAAGCCTCCAGCGGTACAGATATTGCCGGGGCTTTGGAAGAAACATCCAACAAGCACAGTAACCTCTTGGCCACGGTGCTGATCAGCGATGGATCGTGGAATCGCGGCAAACCGCCATCGGATGTTGCGGCGGATTTTC
This sequence comes from uncultured Pirellulaceae bacterium, assembly GCA_964458685.1. Taxonomy (GTDB): domain Bacteria; phylum Planctomycetota; class Planctomycetia; order Pirellulales; family Pirellulaceae; genus Aureliella. The sequence goes on along the minus strand of CAYWNG010000496.1, from coordinate 1,065 downwards.
GCTTGAAGAAAAGCCCGATCTTCACGGTATCTGCTGGCAGCTCAGTGGCTTTGCCCGATTTGGAAATCTCCTCACTCGACGCGCCGACTTTCGCAGTGATTGGTAAGCCGACCCGAGTTCCTTACACCATTCGCAGTACTTTGAAACAGCCCATCACGCTGCAAGCTGTCCTCACGAGCGATGATGGTCAAGAGTCAACCAGCGAGATCGAGCTTCCTGCAGGGGGCGTGTTCAACGATGCACTGCTGTGGAAACCCAAGAGCGTTGGTAATTTCACTTTGACGCTAAGGATACCGACGGTCGAAGGCGAAGTATCCGAAGCTAACAACGTCATGACCGCGTCGATATCCGTCCGACAAGAGTCGCTACGAGTGTTGGTGATCGATACTTATCCACGCTGGGAGTATCGCTTCTTGCGCAATGCATTGATGCGAGATCCAGGTGTCGACGTGTCGTGCGTGTTGATCCATCCCAAGCTTGCACAGCGTAGCGAGGGGAAGGACTATCTCACGCAAGTACCCGACTCGATCGAGGAACTCGCGAAATACGACGTGATTTTTTTAGGTGATATCGGCCAGGAGCAAGGACAACTGACCATCGATGATTGCGAACGGATCAAGACAGTGGTCCGCAATCATGCAGTGGGGTTGGTCTTCATGCCTGGCATTCACGGCAATCATCTCACGCTGGCCGATTCTGAGTTGTCCGACCTCTTGCCAGTTACTTTTGATCCTACACAAAAGATGGGCATTGGTAGCGTTACGTCGGCTCAACTGCAATTGACCGAAGCAGGCAGTGCCAGTCTGTTGACCAAATTAGCCGACTCACCCGATGCCAATCGTGGTCTGTGGCGAAACCTTCCAGGGTTCCAGTGGTATGCAGCGGTCGAGCGAGCCAAGACCGGGTCTCAAGTTCTGGCTGTGCACGCCACCGAATCGAATCGCTTTGGTCGCATTCCGCTACTGGTCACCAAGACGGCTGGAGTAGGCAAAGTTCTCTACATGGGCAGTGATGGTGCGTGGCGTTGGCGCGAAGGCGTTGAAGACAAATACCATTATCGCTTCT
>CAYWNG010000495.1:0-5279 GCA_964458685.1 uncultured Pirellulaceae bacterium | reverse complement strand
AGCCGATACAACCATGTGGACCAATTTCGTCATTGCACGGACCGGCGGGCGAGAAGTCAATCTTCGTGGGGTTCTTTAGATTCAAAGCCCAACAAGCCGCATCCAAGTCGTGGCAGGCAAAGTCTCCGATGTTGGAGTTGCCGAAAGCCCAGAAGTCTCTCCAAGCGACAGGAACGTAGTGCGACGAGTAGGACCGTTCGGCACGCGGCCCGAGCCATAAATTCCAATCCAATCCCTGTGGAGTTGCTTCGTCTTCGGGGCGACCAGTCAGCGTTGGGTTCCAGCGTGCGCCGCTGACCCAAGCCTTAACTTCTTGGACCTGGCCGATAGCTCCAGCTTGGATCAGTTCCACCGTCTGTCGCATGCCTTCGGTGGAATGACCTTGGTTGCCCATCTGCGTTGCGAGTCCCGTTTCTGCGGCGACGCGCGCGACCTCACGAGCTTCGAAGATGTTGTGCGTTAGCGGCTTCTCGCAGTAAACATGCTTGCCGGCTCGAAGCGACTTAATCGACACATAAGCGTGCAAGTGGTCGGGAGTGCCACAGACAATTGCATCCAGGTCCTTTTCTTTGACCAGCATCTCTTCGAAGTTCGCATAACCAGCGCAGCGGAAGTTGGGATCGCTGGCTTGGTAGTGTCGCTGAATCAATTCTTGAGTCGGCTCGCGTCCACCGACATCTTTGTAGTAGAACTTAGCCGTCGAAAAATCTTTTGCAGGATCAGCCACCGCGATCGCTCGCACATCGGACTCGGCCAGCATCTCTTTCAAAACTTGTCGACCCCGACCACCACAACCGACAAGAGCGAGATGAATCTTTTCGCTGGGAGGCACATAGCCGGGTCCGCCCAGCACGTGTCGCGGAACGATATGCCACGCTGTTGCGGCAAGGCCCGCTGTTAAAGCGGTGCGTCGATTCACTTTGCTTCCAACCAAATTGCTTGTTCTCATCATTGCCTGTCCTCATCTGCTGAGTGGATTGATCGTCATCGGCCAACGAGCGTGCGAAGTGGCTAATTGTAATCCATTTAGAACCGGAGGTTGAAGGCAGTCTAAACAGTCCTGTTCGCAAAGTTTAAGCACGTGAAGCTCTGAGCCCCTTCTCCAGCGATTCACAAACCCTCTCGATCTGCGCGGTTGAAATATCCAAGTGGGTTACCATGCGAATATGCTGAGGTCCAAACGGTACGACTCCGATTCCCATTCGTTGCAAAGAGGCCACGAACTGTTGCGGCGTAGCAACCTTTGGATCGATGCGGACAATGACAATGTTTGTTTGTGGATTGGGGTCGAGTTGCAGGCCTTGAATCTGGCTTGCGGCCTGTGCCAACATCTGAGCGTGTTGATGATCGATGGCCAAGCGCTGAACATTGTTCTCCAGCGCATAGATGGCACCGGCGGCAAGGATTCCCGCTTGTCGCATTCCGCCACCAAACAGTTTGCGCACTCGCCTCGCTTCGCGGATGAAGTCGCGCGTTCCAGCGATGGCCGATCCAATGGGTGCACCAAGGCCTTTTGAAAAGCAGATGTTCACGCTGTCAAACGGGGCCGCCCACTCTTGAGCCGAAATACCCGCTGCGACAATTGCATTAAACAGTCTCGCGCCATCCAAGTGAGTCGATAGACCGTTGCTTGAAGCCCACGCGCAAAGCGACTTCACGTTCTCTAAAGATTGAACCGTGCCACCACCACGATTGTGCGTATTTTCCAGCGTCAGCAATTTCGTTCGACAAACGTGATCGTCGGGAGCTGAAATGTAGGCTGGCAACTGTGATAAGTCGATCGCTCCATAATGTCCGTGGATAGTTCGAGCAATCGCGCCGCTCAACTGCGCAAAACCGCCTTGTTCGTAAATATGAATATGGCTACTGGCTTCACAAATGAACTCTTCGCCGCGAGCACAATGGACACGGATCGCGATCTGATTAGCCATCGATCCGCTGGGGGTCAGCAGCGCGGCCTCCTTGCCCAACAGTGCGGCGGTCTTTTCTTGCAGTTCGTTCACCGTCGGATCATCGCCAAAAACGTCGTCGCCAACTTCCGCCGCCGCCATCGCGGCTCGCATCGCTGCGCAGGGTTTCGTGACGGTATCGCTGCGTAGGTCGATTTCCAATTTCGTGCTATGGGACATGTTTTCCAAATCGTCGGTTGCTTAAGGCGGAAATGGCCGGTAAGGTAGCCTATAGTAGTTCATCGCCAGCAAATTGATTACCCCAACTAGTGCTACTAGAACACTAAACCGATGGCTTAAGAGACTTTGCAGCTTCAGAAAACTAGCCGACACGCGTTAGCGTTCGCTTCTCTTCAGATCCGATATGGTTTGCCGCTCGAAGTGGCACCAACCGGATCTGTAAACGCGAAGAAACCGAAGCCTAACGGCTTTCGGCTAGTTTGAACAGCAAGTCCAATGACAGGAATATTGGCGAACCCCACTAGTTTACTTTGCATTAGACAGAGCAATGCAGAACCTACAGATACAACGCATCGACGCTCGCAGCGGACAAGCGACGGCCGCCCTTCAGTTGCTCCGCGAGCAATTGAGTCCCTCGGGAAATGTCGTTAGCCCCAAAGGCAAGGCGCTGACTGAGCGAGTCTTTGGCGAAGCCTTGTTACCCTCGCAAGTGGTTCAGCGAATCTGCAGCGATGTTCGAGCTCAGGGTGAAAAGGCCCTGCTCCACTACTCTCAGCAACTCGACGGCGCGACACTGACTCCCGGTGCGATTAGGTTAGGTATCGAGCGACTGCAAGCGGCGCATCAAAGAGCTACTCCCGAGTTCCTCAACTGCATTCGTCGCATTCGCAGCAACATCGAGACCTTCCAGAAAGCGATCTTGCATCAGACGGTGACATGCCAGCCAGCGCCCGGCATTCGCCTGGACCAACGTTACACTCCACTCAAGCGCGTCGGAGTCTGCGTACCCGGTGGCGCAGCCGCTTATCCATCCACGGTCTTGATGACAGTCGTTCCCGCGCTGGCCGCAGGCGTCGCGGAGATCGTTATCGTCGCGCCGCCAACGCCGTTTGGTGCTTACAACGATGATGTGTTAGCGACATGTTACGAACTAGGTGTGACCGCCGTCTATCCGATCGGCGGCGCGCAAGCCGTCGCGGCGATGGCTTATGGTGTTGAAGGCTTGCCCGCAGTCGACATGATCGTCGGTCCGGGCAATCTGTTTGTGGCCTTGGCGAAGAAGCATGTCTACGGAGATGTCGACATCGATTCAATCGCTGGTCCAAGCGAAGTGGTTGTCCTTGCCGATCAGACCACCGACGCAGCTTACGCTGCCGCCGACATCTTGGCTCAAGCCGAACACTCGCCGGGTGCGAGTCTACTGATTACTTGGGACGAGTCCTTAGTCGATCGAGTGCAGAGTGAACTGCAGCGCCAGCTCGCGGGACTCAGTCGTAGTCAGTTAACCTTGGATAGCCTGAACGCGTTCGGCGCATTCATTTTGGTTCGCGATGAGCAGCAAGCGGTCGAGCTGACCAATTGGATCGCTCCGGAACACCTTCACATCGCCTGCAAAGATCCGCGAAAGCTGGCTGATCAGATTCACAACGCAGGAGCGACATTCCTCGGGCCGTTCAGCCCTGTGGCTCTCGGAGACTACGCCGCTGGACCCTCGCACGTCTTACCAACGGGCGGCACCGCGCGTTGGGCTTCGGGATTGTCGAGCAATTCCTTCTTGCGAAGTAGTAGCGTGATTGAATATTCTCGCGAAGCTCTGGCGAACATCGCTAATGAAATTACCATCTTAGCTGACAAAGAGGGCCTGACGGCTCATCGTGAAAGCGTACAGATTCGCGTTCGGGACTGAATTAACTGTGACATCGGAAAAAACATCGGACCTTCAAAGGTACTTTCGGCCTGCGATTCAGCAGATGCAGCCCTACATTCCTGGCGAGCAACCGCAGGGTGGCAAGTTCATCAAGCTGAATACCAACGAGAACCCCTACCCTCCCTCGCCGAAGGTTCAGCAAGCGATTCGCGACGCGGCTAGCCAACCGCTCGAGCGATACCCCGATCCACTTGGCACAGCCTTTCGAATTCGAGCCGCCGAGGTCCTGGGCGTAGAACCCGATTGGATTCTATGCGGTAATGGCAGCGACGATATTTTGACGATACTCACGCGAGCCTTTGTCGGCGAGTCGGATCGACTGCGACTGCCCTACCCCAGTTACATTCTCTATCGCACGTTGGCTCAACTTCAAAACGCGACTTGGGAAGAGGTCCACTTTAAGTCTGACTTCACACTAGGCGATGACTTTTCAAAGGCTTCGGAAGATCTCAAGCTGGTCTTCTTGCCCAATCCAAACAGCCCCAGCGGGACATGTCTGTCCCCAGCGACGATTGCCTCCATCGCTGATCAATTGCCATGTCCGTTGCTGGTTGATGAGGCTTATGCCGATTTTGCCGACGAGAATTGTCTGGATTTAGTCAAACGGAATCCCAAGGTGATGGTCTCGCGAACGCTAAGCAAGTCCTATGCTTTAGCAGGCTTGCGGTTTGGTTTTCTCGTAGCTCAGCCAGAAATGATCGCGACGCTACGCAAAGTCAAAGACAGCTACAACTGCGATGCGATCAGCTTGGCCGCAGCCACCGCAGCGATCGATGATCAAGTATGGCTTCAGGAAAACCGATCGCGAATCATCGCTACGCGAAGCCGGATGATTCAGTCGCTGCGAGCGTTAGGATTTACAGTAACGGATAGTCAGGCAAACTTTGCCTGGTGTACCTTACCGGGACGCACGACCAAACCATTGTACGAGTCGCTCAAGCAGGACAAGGTTCTGGTGCGATACATGAACTATCCGAATTGGGGCGATGGATTGCGCATCAGCGTTGGCACCGACCAGCAGATGGATGCTTGTCTAGCCATGTTAGCCGAAGCGCTGCAACGCCTCCCGAGTTGAAATAGCAAAAGAAAAAACGATGACCAATTCTCGATCAGCCAGTATCAATCGCAAGACTGCCGAAACCGATATTCAATTGTCACTGAACATTGACGGCTCGGGGCAAAGCACGATCGCGACCGGAGTTGGTTTTCTGGATCATATGCTGACGCTGTTTGCCAAACACGGCATGTTTGATCTGACTGTAAAGTGCAACGGCGATGTTCACGTCGACGCGCATCATACGACTGAAGACATCGGCATCTGCTTAGGCATGGCTTTCGACCAAGCCTTGGGTGATAAGAAGGGCATCACTCGATATGGCCACATGGTTCTGCCGATGGAAGAGACGTTGGTAACCGTCGCTGTCGATCTGAGCGGTCGCAAC
>CAYWNG010000494.1:0-5301 GCA_964458685.1 uncultured Pirellulaceae bacterium | reverse complement strand
CCTAACCCAGCCGCTCGGGATTCTCCAAATACCACTGGATGGTCTTGCGAAGCCCATCTTCCCATGAATGTCTGGGCCGCCAACCACACTGCGTTGCTATTTTGCTGCAGTCCATGGAATACCGGAAGTCATGTCCTGGCCGATCCTCGACAAACTGGACCAATTTTCTGCTCGGCGATGAGCCTTCGGGATTCCCTCGCATTTCATCTACCAGATCGCAAAGGGCATTCACCAATTCTAAGTTGTTCCACTGGTTGTTGGCCCCCACATTGTACGATTGGCCAACCTGACCTTTGGTCAACACCAAGAGGATTGCATCGCAAAAGTCTTGGACATAAAGCCAATCTCGCACGTTTCGGCCGCTTCCATAGATGGGAATCGGCAGATTGTTGAGACAGCTTCGAATCACCATCGGAATCAACTTCTCGGGATGCTGATTTGGCCCATAGTTGTTACTTGGATGGACGATCAGAATTGGCAATTTGTACGTCGCATGCCAAGCTCGTACCAGATGATCTGAAGCGGCCTTGGTCGCGGAATAGGGAGAATGAGGATCGTACGGACTGGACTCGGTAAAGCACCCAGACTCGCCCAACGAACCGTAAACCTCATCAGTTGAAACATGCACGAAGCGAAAGTTCTGCTGCTGATCCAGCGGCAGCTTCTGAAAGTACTTTTGAACTTGCGTCAGCAACTTGAAGGTGCCAACCACGTTTGAATTGACAAATGCATTCGCATTGGCAATCGAACGGTCCACGTGGGTCTCAGCGGCAAAGTGAACGATCGCGCTAGGCCGAAAGTCGTTCAACTTTTCTTCCACAAGCGGTTCGTTGGAAACATCGGCTTGGACCATCGCGTAGGCGGGGTGGTTGGCGATGGAATCCAACATTCGTAGACCCGCTGCGTAGGACAGGCAGTCGATATTTAGAACGCAAAAACCGTTTCGAAGTGCATGGCAAACAAAATTCGATCCGATGAATCCCGCACCACCGGTGACTAGCAGTCGCATTTCTTGAGATAACGGAGCTGATTCCATGGGATCTTTACTATGACGCGTACTGTACTTTCGGAACAGCGAATTATACCAGTGGCGTAGATCGGGATGGGCTCCAAAGGCGAAGCTAGAGTGCCAAAGTCGCTCAGAGTAAGCCTAAACCCAACTATCGCGGCTTGCGAGATCCCGTTGCACTTGAGCGATGAAGGTCGTAGAGCTTGACCCGCGTCGACCGAGTCAGGAAAGACTGAAGAAGTTGCTCGAGTTCTTCGTAGCCTTCGGGATAGACTAACCGACCGCTGGTCAGTTGAACTTCGCCAACATTAAGTTGATTGCGGTCGATGGCAATTTGGTTGCATCGCTTCAATCGCATGGGGTTGCCAGCGACTAAAGCTAGCGGTGGAACGTCCTTGGCAACCGGAGTCGACATTCCAACCATGGCGAAGGCACCGATGGTTGAGTGCTGATGAACGGCGACGTTCATGCCAAGACTGGCGCCTCGCTGCACGTTGACATGTCCGCCTAAAGAACAGCCAGCAGCGATCGTGACTCCACGTTCAATTTCGCAATCGTGGGCGATGTAAACGCGGCTCATAATGTAACAGTCGGTACCGATTCGCGTTCCCTGAAGAGTAGTGCCGTGATGAATGACACAACCATCGCGAATCGTCGTACCTTGCTCAATCGTGATCGCTCCGAATTGAGGCAAAATACGGTGTTCGGGCGATCCACCAATCGTGCAATGGGAACCGATAGAGCAACCGGATTCAATCTTTAGCGGTCCAGTCAAAACCGTGTACGCTCCCACGACTACATCGTCGGCAACTTCAACATCACCTTGAATGATCACGGTTGGATGCAAGCCCAGTCTAACTTTCGGGGATTGAGTTGAAGCATCTTTCATCGTCGGTTCCGCATCCATGATTTAGCCTGGACTTTCCGAGCGACGATTATCGAGGCAACTGACGGCCAATTCAACCGTGCGACAGCCCTCAATGGCAGTGGCGTTCTCTGAGCTTTTCTCGCCTCGTATTAGGCTCAAGAAGGAAAGTGCTTGTTCCATTAACGGTTCCGTACCTTTAGGAAAGAAAGACTGAACCGTGTAGGCACGTGGACTCTGATCGGTATTGGTCTGATATTTGGTAATTACCCCTGAGACTAAGTCACCCAAGTAAAAAGCACCAGCGGTTGCAAGTTCGATTCTTCTGGATTTGTACGGCGTTAGCCAATTGGTGTTGATTCCAGCTACAACACCGCTCTCAGTTCGAATGCTGATCTGTGCCACATCTTCATGGATACCATTTGTGGACTGGCACACGGACTGGATTGTTTCGATGGGAGACTGGCACAAGTGGGCGATCAAATCGATATCGTGAACTGCAAGATCGATAATGATGCCAACATCTTTGATACGCGGAGGTCGTGGTCCAACTCGCGTGATATTGATCGATAGAATATCCGCTGACTTTACTGATTTTCGAAACCACCGCACTACAGGATTGAAGCGTTCGACATGCCCTACAACACAATGGCACGAAGACTTTTGCGCTATGGAAACTAATTCGCGAGCTCGCTCCACCGTTTCCGCCAAGGGCTTTTCGACAAGAACATGCTTACCTTGATTTAGTGCGCGGCTCGCAACATCGAAGTGTGTGCTTGTAGGAGTGGCGATGATCAGCGCGTCGGAGTCCGCTATAAGCTGGTCCAGCGATGCGTAGTAGTTCACATCTTCCGCACAAACCTTCTGAGCTTGAATGGGATCGGTATCGCAAATTCCGACCAGTTGGGCTCCGATAATCTCGCGCACTACCCGAGCATGATGCCTTCCAATTGCACCAGCACCGACCAAGCCGATTCGAATAGTCTTGAGCGATTGATCTGCTTCGGCATTGCCGATCTCCTTTTTGGAGAGTGTCGAGGCGCGAAAAGTCATGTTGTCCGTCGTTGAAGAAGCGTTGTCACAGGCTTTTGATTTTAGTCACTTTGGAAGGGGAAGGGAAATCTTTCTGGGCCTTCGGCAACTCATTTCTTTACTATCAGTAGGCCAAGAAGGCATTTCGACGCGCCACGCCCCCTTAAGGACACACCCAGCCGTGAAACTGGGCCCTAAAACTGGGCCGCTGAGGGATTACGCTGACAAAAGCTCTCGCTCCAGAATTCCAGCAATTTTTTCAGAGGCACGCCCGTCGCCATACGGATTCTGAACCGTACTTCGACGCTGATAATCAGTTTGATCAGTCAATAGCTTGGCCGCAACTGAAAAGATCGTACTGCTTTCAGTTCCGACCAATTGACAGCCACCGCATTCGACTGCCTCTGGATACTCCGTCGTATCCCTCGTCACCAAGACAGGCTTGTTCAACGAAATAGCCTCACCTTGAATGCCGCCAGAGTCGGAGATAATCGCATAGCACCGATCCATTACCCAAACAAAGTCGGCGTAATCTAGGGGGTCCGTCAAAACAACGCGATCGAAGTTAGCGAGGTGCTCGTAAACGACTTTGCGAACTTGCGGATTTGGGTGAACTGGGAATAGCACTCCGACGTCTGGAAACTCGGAGACAATCTGCTTAATGGCCAAGCACAGATTTTGAACTCCCTGACCATGCGACTCTCGTCGGTGACCGGTGACTAAGATCAGCGGTGCAGATCGCTTTAGCAGATACCGATCCAAAAATTCAGGTGTGACGTTTAGTCGCTCTAGAAGCCTAAGCTTATCAGTGGGCTGCTGAGCTAGTTTGTCCCGCATCCACAACAAGGAATCAAGCACTGAATTTCCAGTCAAGAAGCATCGATCCGCCGGAATGCCTTCCTTCACTAAGTGATCGCGATTTCTCTCCACAGGAACAAAGTGCCAAGTGCTTAATGGCGCAGTTAATCGACGGTTCATCTCCTCAGGCCAAGGAGAATAGATGTTTCCTGTCCTCATCCCGGCTTCGACGTGGCCAACGCGAATCTTCAGAAAGAAGGCGGCCAGACTCGCGGCCAACGTTGTAGTCGTATCGCCTTGAACTAGAACGACCTCCGGCTTGGAGGCCTCAAGATATCGACTTAGTGAGTCCAATGCTCGAGACGCAAACTGGCCCAACGTCTGACCATCGGTCATTAGGTCCAATTCAGTCGATGGGGAGATCTCAAACGCCTCAAATGCTTGGCGAGACATTTCACGATGCTGGCCTGTCGAGACAAGCGAGACATCGAAAGCACTATTGGAGACAAGCCTGCGATAGACCGGAGCCATCTTAATGATCTCCGGTCGGGTCCCCACAATCACCGCGATACGAACTGTCAACGAATCACTCCACGCTGGATAGCAAACTTAACGACCGATTCAAGGCGTTTGAACCAGCCACTTAGTGCAACGTTTGGGCAATCGTCGAACTTCAGGCAAGGCTACAGAAAACAGGATACAGGCAGCAGATCAATGCGGTTCGAAAGAGCTGCGACTAGCTTCCGAGGGAAACTGCCGATGGACGGGTTACCGAATCCTCCGATGTTTCGACTTCCACTGCAGTTTCTTGCAACACGCGGTCGGATATCACCGGTGCGATCACATGCTCAATTTGCGGTCCGACATCTTCGATCAACATCGTCAAGCGATTCAAGCTGCCCAACATGTTGTCGCGTTCAGCGAGTCCGCAAAGATGCACTGACCCGGCGATTCGATCGCCAGCAAAGATGGGCAGATTGACGTTCCAACGCTCTTGGCGATCAGGCATCTTGCTACGATGCCAAGATCCGTGAAAACCCTCTTCAAGCCAAGGCACATGCAGGTCCATTTCCATCGATGAAAGCTGCTCACGCTCCGCGAACTCAACCATGGTTTGCCAAACTTTGTCCCATTCGCGTGAACCCTGCAACTGAATCGCACGCTGCTTCGCGCAAGTGTCATCCGCATGAACGCGCTCAAGGAAGCTCATGACAAAATGGGTTCCGCGGCGGAACAACAAGACCATCTCGGTGTAACCGAAGGCCTTGGTCTTTACCAAGACACCGAAGACAAACAGCACGGCTAAGACACCGACCCAATCCCCCAAATAATGCAGACCGCTAATCGCAACGGTAGCAGTGAAGAGACTGATCAGAGTCGTTACAAAGAGCAACTTTTTGTCGCTCATCCCTTTGCTTCGCAACATATGATGGAAGTGACCCCGGTCCGTTGTGTAGATCGATCGACCAGTCAGCTTTCGTCGAACAATTGCCATTGTCGAATCCAAAAGCGGAATGAAGAGGATGCACAGCGGTACCAAGAAGGTAACTGTGGCTGGCCCTTTGAGAGAACATCGGACAGCCAGAGCACCTGCAAC
>CAYWNG010000493.1:0-5304 GCA_964458685.1 uncultured Pirellulaceae bacterium | reverse complement strand
GATCGCAGTTGTCGTATCACCATATCGCAATTCCCTTGCACTACACTAGATCGACGAATGCTCATGAGAATGCGAAGGCGAACGATGTTGAATTAGACCAAGATGTTCTACTGTTGCAGTGGCACGATCACGAACGATTCTTGATTGGTCTGTCATGGATGCAATACATCGTCTCACCATTGGCTTCCCAGTGGCAGGCTCAGCGCCGACTTCATAGCAAACCAACGGTTCGAAGATGGCTGAGTTGGGTTTTATCTCGAGTTGAGCGGTCTAGAATTGAAGGTGCTGGAGTTAGACTAGCGGGGCGTCGGAAGACCAAGCTCTGGCGCAAAATCGCTTTAGGGCTGGGCTGTTGTAGTGTCGCACTCTGGGGACTGACTTGGCCTTGTGATTTTCGTATCGAGATGGAGGGAGTGCTCGAACCGTCTTCGCAGAGAACTGTTTACGCTGCCTACGATGGCTACGTCGATCAACTGCTCGTTGACGACAACTCGGAAGTATTGCAAGGCCAGACGATTGCCGTCATGCGTTCGCCTCAACTGGATCTTCAAATCCAAGAGGTTCGGGGCGAGTTGCGAGCCAATCGTGAACGAGAGCAAGCTCTGTCGTTGAGTCTCAATCAAGTTTCTAGCGATGGCAGTGAAGGCCAAACCAAACAACAGTCGATCGCCTCGGAACTAAAGTTGGTTCGCATTCAGCAGCAAACTTCGCAATCTAAACTTGAAGCGCTTGAAGCCGAGCTTAGACGTTTGACGCTAACGTCGCCCATCGATGGAGTCATCGTCTCGCGCGAGATTGCTCGCATGTTGGACTCGCGGCCCATTCGTCGCGGTGACGCCGTCGTACGCGTTGCAGATCCGAGCGATGGATGGAGGTTAGCGCTTCGTATTCAGGATGTCGATGTCAGCCATGTGAAGTCATATCTCGATCAATCCAAGAGTGTCGGCAACGACGGGGGACGAGAGATCGAGTTTGTCATAGCTTCGCAACCGCGAGAGCGTTTTCGTGCTCGCATGAATTGGTTGGCACCCAGTGCGAGAAATCCGGATGGCCAGGGTGTGGTCTTGGATGCTTTGGCGGAGGTCGAACCAGCCGCAGAGCAGTATGCTCACATGGGAGCCACGGTGCATGCCTATTTCGTCGCTGGGAAAAAACCGTTTTGGTATGTTTGGTCGCGACCGTTATGGGACGCAGTGTTAAGAAAGGTTGGGTTCTAAAATGTACCGACTCGATGCTTCGTGCGCGACTCCCGGCGTCTTGGTCCGCTCATTTGGTTTATGTATATGGTTCATCCCTTGGTTGATCGTGAGTTCAACGACTGCGCCTTGGTCGCAAGCTCAAGACAACAATTCTGCCGAGTCGCTTCCAAACAAAGAAGTTCGAAATGATACAAGAATTGCTGTTGAAAACGCCCTCTTGAAAACGCTGGAGACTACGACGATCTCGGCCGAGGTCGCGGGTCGCATTGCCGAATTGAATATCCAAGAGGGCAATCGAGTAAGGGCTGGTCAGCTACTTGGAAAGGTAAATGACCGCGCAGTATTGTTACAACTTCAGCAGGCAAAGACCGCGTTGACGCGCGCCCAGTTGAAGCACCAATCCGATATCGAATTGCGGCTCGCGAAAACGCGAACCGAAGTCTCAAAGAACGAACTTGATCGCGCTGTCGCGGCAAATGAGCGACTGGCCGATACCTTTCCGCTCAAAGAGGTTGAGCGCTTGAAGTTAGTCTATCAGACCAATCTCTTGGAGGTGGAACGAGCAACGCATGATCGAAGGGTTGGCGAGCTGGAGGTTCAACAAGCTGAAGACCAACTTCGAACATCAGGTGAATTGGTCGAACGTCATCAGATTCGTTCGCCCGTGGATGGCATGATCGTTGCCCTACATCGGCGTCAAGGTGAATGGGTTGAGCCTGGTACGAATGTCTTGCAGGTGGTGAAGCTGAGTCGACTGCGCATTGAAGGGTTTATCTCAGCTTCGATGGCCGCGAATGTGAATGCGGATTGTAAGGCTCGCGTCACATTGACTCAGGGCAAGCAAAAATTTCAGCGCGAGGCTTCGGTCAGCTTTGTAAGTCCCGAAGTGAATCCTGTGACTGGGCAGGTTCGCATTTATTTAGAGCTTCCCAACGAAGATCTGACATTGCGACCTGGAATGCGAGCTGAAGCAGAAATTCTGGTGCCATCGATCGAACCATGAGTCAGACTCTACCAAACACTCCGCCCGATACTGCAACGCGAATGCTATCCGCTGTATTTCGCTTTCGTCAAGACTTGGAGTGGATACAGCACGACAGCGACGATCGATCGAATTGGGTCGCCAGGGATCCGATCGCTTTGCAGTATTACTATTTCAGCGACTTGGAAAAGCGGTTTCTCCTGCTCCTGGATGGGCAGCGGAGTTTGGGCTCTGCTTTGAAGACACTTGCAGCTCATCGTTTGAATCTGTCTTGGGCTCAGCAGTTGTTGCATCGAGTCGAATTGGCAGGGCTACTTTCTTGTCGAGGAGAGTCCGCACGAGGCTTGCGACTATCGCAGTTAGCCACGCAAAGGAATCGTCGCGATCTACTGGCTCGGCTGCTCAATCCGATCTCGATTCGAATAAGACTGTTTGACCCAAGCCGCGTTCTGAATTCTTTGGACTGGCTCGCTCGGCTGATGTTTCATCGTTGGTCGGTTGTTGCCGTCGCGATTCTGTTGCCTGTGATTGCCTATCTAGTAATGATTCAGTGGATGCGTCCTGGAGTCCGCTTGTTGAGTTCAACGGACATTCAATGGAACGCGCAGCTCGGCCTGCAATTGTTGGTGGCTTATGGATTGATTAAGTCGTTACACGAACTGGGGCATGGCTTAGCTTGTAGGTATCACAGAGTCGTCTGCCATGAGGTCGGCGTGATGTTTTTGATGTTCTTGCCATGCTTCTACTGCGATACGAGCGACAGTTGGAGACTGGCTAGCAAGTGGAAACGAGCGTCCATTGCGGCGGCGGGAATCTACGTTGAGCTGCTGATCGCCATGATCGCAGCAGTTATTTGGTTGCTTACACAAACAGACAGCGTTCTTCATCTTGTTTCAGCTCATCTGATGATTGCCGCTACGGCGAGCACGATTCTTGTGAACGCCAATCCACTCATGCGCTATGACGGTTATTACGTGCTGTCCGATTTATGGGGCGTTCCAAATTTGGGACAACAGGCGCAATCTGCGCTTCGTGCCATGGTTAGCCGAATTTTCACTGGAGAAAAGTTGCCCAATCAAGCTTGGGATGCTCCGGTATGGCAACTTGTACCTTATGGTGTGGCTGCCAAGATCTACTCAACATTTTTACTTGGCTTGATTCTCTTGGGCGTTTGGAAACTGCTGAATCCGATGGGGTTAGGACTCGTCGCAGTCACTGTTATTGGCGTGGTGCTTCTGTCGTTTGCAATTGGTTTCTTTGCCAAACTGAGAAACACGTTAAGAGTGGTCTCTTCACTTCCAAGTCGCCGCGCTAGTCGTCTATTCGTGATCTCAACGCTATTGATCTGCTTGTGTTCGTGGCTGGTGTTTTTTCTGCCGATGCCTACATGGGTGAGCGCACGCGCGGTGACCGAGTATAGTTCCTTGAAGCCCGTCTACGTCCGCGAGCTTGGAGAGTTAGCTGATTGCATCGACGGCCATCGCTTGCTACAGAAAGGCGATGTGATTGCGAGTTTGCGTTCGCGAGACCTGGATCTAGAACTGATCGAAATCGATGGAAGAATTCGATATCTCAACGAGCGGTTAGCTGAGTTACGATTTTCGACAGTCAACGAAGAGAGTGCGGCAGCGAAGATCGGTGAAACGGTTGAGCAACTTGCCAAGACCATCGATCGACGCGCGATCATTGAACGACAAATCGCCGAGCTAGAGATTCGTGCTGAGGTGGCTGGAGTGTTTATCGCTAGCGGAGTTCAAGCTGCTCCAACGCTTACGGAAGTCAGCGATAAAGTCGCTTGGAAACCTGTCCTTGATCCGTCGAACGTTGGGAGTACGATCGATCGGGGAGTATTGCTTGGTTGGATCGGATCTACCAACGAGTTTCGCGTTTTGGCTTATGTCGAACAGAACGATATGGAGTTGATTAAGCCTGGCACGACCGTGATGATTCGTTGGGATGGAATCGCCGATCAGCCATGTCGAGGCATCGTCCGGACAATTTATGGTGAATCCGTTGCGACGACACCAGAATCGCTAGTTGGCGATACGACGTTTAACTCGCGAATCAATTCCGCCGGCGACTCGATTCCCTATCGACCACATTACGAAGTGCTGGTTCAACTAGAGAGTCCGCCAGCTTGGCTGACTCACCATTGCGTAGCCACCGTTCATATCTCAACTGAACCTAGAACGCTTTGGCAATCGCTGGTTCGTTATGTTCAGTTGAACATTCGGTCGCAATTGGTTCAGCAGAAATAGTGTTAGTCGCCTTTTGCTCCGCAAAAGTAGCGCCGAAGAGTGTGGCACGCCAGTCCCTGGCGTCTTCTAAGCATCGACCGACTTCACTGCGATGTAATCTCTATTGATGAGCAAGCACGCATAAGTTAAGATCCGCGACCGTTCCTGAATTCTCTCGCTTGATCGACGTAACCGTCAGTGATGGTTGTTGCATTTCGTTCCTCAACCCGACCTACGTCTCGATATCGTGGCGCTACGCTACTTTCGCGGAGCGAAAGGCGACTTTCATTTCTTCACAGCCTCTCCGCAAAAATTAACGCCGTAGCTGATCCCGCCAGGGTTCAGATCTTCGTAAGCGGCGCATACCTTCGGAGCGGTTGCGGACGATGCGGATTTCAACTCACTAACACAGGAATTCTCGCGAATTCCACTACATCTCTATTCGCTCCAAGTGCAGCGTTGATAGTTGACGCAGTCGCCAGGGCGCTGGTGCCCCAGCGAATAGACCGATTCAGTTGGCCAGTTCCAAATCATTTTGGCAGGCCACAATGCCAACGAACCATAGAAGTGCGCAGCCGAGCGAATTGGCGAGACTAGTGGGCGAGATCCAACACCGTAACGTTCAAGATTGATTTGTTGGAAGTAGAGCGGTTGGTGATAGAAGTGAGGAGCGGACCAGGTATAGATTCGATCTTCCCAGGGCGGCAGTACAGCACCACCCTGTTCGCGTTCGAAAAGCGAGGTCACGACAGCCTTGTTGCGGAATTCGGAATCAACCTTGGATGCTGCGAATAGTTGGCCTGCGTCGCTGAGCGGTGCTGTGTACGATGCAACGTTGAATTTCAGTTTTTTGGTCTCAGTTTTTGGTGTCTCAATTTGAGCTGTC
>CAYWNG010000492.1:0-5339 GCA_964458685.1 uncultured Pirellulaceae bacterium | reverse complement strand
GACGACTGGACGCATCAATACGGAAGTATTGCCAACACGCTGAAATCGAACGATAGTCGGGTGAAGTTACCGCTGGGTATCTTGTGGTTTGGTGGCAGCAGTAATATGGACGTGCTGCCACGGCACGGTCATGGTCCGCCGCAACAAGTGGTCCAAGGTCGATTGTACATCGAGGGCATGAACAGTCTCAGCGCTCGCGATGTCTACACGGGTCGCGTTCTGTGGCAGCGGCAGTTCGAGAATTTGGGAACCTTCGATGTCTACTACGACGAGACCTACGAGGACAAACCACTTGATCCAAAATACAACCAAGTGCATATTCCCGGCGCCAATGCTCGCGGTACAAACTATGTCGTGACCGAGGATCGCGTCTATTTGGTCGTGGGAAATCACTGCAAGATTCTTGATGCATTGACGGGGCAAGATGTCGGTAAGATCGTTCTGCCGAAGAATCAAAGTGGAGACGAGGTGGAGTGGGGATTCATTGGAGTGTATGGGGACGTGCTATTGGGAGGCATGGGGTTTGCCAAGTATCGCGACCGCAATTCGCTTGAGTTCGAAGCCGATTCGTTGTTAACAATCACCAAGGCTGGGTTCGGCTCGAAGAGTTTTGATCGCGCGGCCAGTCGAGCACTGGTGGCTTACGATCGCAAGACTGGCGAGCAGCTTTGGCGCGTCGATGCGAGCCACAGCTTTTGGCATAACGGTATCGTGGCCGGTGGTGATCGAGTTTACTTGCTCGATCGCAATCCTGCGCTTGTTGAAGATGCGCTGCGGCGTCGCGGCATCAACAAGTCAGACGCATATCGCTTGTTATGCTTGGATCTCAAGACTGGGAAGACGCTCTGGCAGTCTAATGAGAACATCACTGGAACTTGGTTGGGTTATTCGCAAGCTCATGACCTGCTGCTGTTGGCACGCGCGGCTGCTTCAGATCGTTTGGTTGATGAGGTGGGCCGTGGCATGCGAGTTTACAATGCGGCCGATGGTACCGTACGATGGAGCATGGATAAGCTGAGCTACAGCGGACCGTGTATTCTCCACAACAACTGGATCATCACCAACGCCAATGCTTACGCTCAATCCGCGGGTGCTTTCGATATTCGTACAGGCGAACAGCGAATGACCAAGAATCCGCTAACGGGTAAGCCGCAGCCTTGGAAGATGAGTCGAGCGTATGGATGTAACAATATCATCGCCAGCGAGAACATGCTGACGTTTCGATCGGGCGCTGCTGGATACTACGACCTACTGACGGATGCGGGAACAGGCAACTTAGGAGGTTTTAAATCTGGTTGTACCTCCAACTTGGTCGTTGCTGGTGGCGTTCTGAATGCTCCGGATTACACACGCACTTGTAGTTGTGCTTACCAGAATCAGACATCTTTAGCACTCGTGCATATGCCAGGCTTAGAGACTTGGGCAACCAACTTGAACGCCGTTAATGCGCCTGAGAACGAGGTCATCGAGAGTATTGGGATCAATCTAGGCGCGCCGGGAGACCAACGCGATCGAGATGGAATTCTGTGGTTGGACTATCCGGCTGTTGGCGGCGATTCCCCTGCGCTGCTCTTAACTGTAAACGATGGTGTGAAGTACTTTCAGGAGCATTCGTCGAAATTCGAGTCGACCGACATGCCGTGGGTCTATGCGTCGAGCGCGACAAATCTGACTGAACTGAGTTTAGTCATGCGCACGCAAAAGCGGCCCGAAGTCACGACGACTGTGAAGAGTTCGGATGATGACGATGAAAAGGCGGCTACGGCGAAGGCGAGTACAGCAGCAGTAGCAAGTAACAAGACGGAGGCCACAAATACGCCCGTGTCAACTTCTACATCAACTCCCACATCGCCGTCGACAACTACTTCAACAACGACTGCAACAACGACTGCGACAACTGCAACCAAGGATGCTACCGCGACCACTCCTCCTGCTATACCAGCTCCGGTTGAAATCTTTCGAGATCCCATTGCGCCAGCGAACTACCAAGTTCAGCTTTACTTCGCGGTCCCGAAGCAACTACAAGGGCAGCTCCATCAATTCGAAGTCAGCGTTGCAGGTTCACCAAATAGCCAAGTCGTGACTCTCGACGCGCGGACTCCAAGCGACAAGCCGATTGCTCAAACGTTGACCTTTGATCAAGTGCGAATTGACGACCAACTATCCATTAAGTTCACCTCAAAGCAGGGCTCCACCATTCTCAGCGGCTTTCGCCTCGTTCGAACAGGACCGGCAGAGTAAGTTGTCTCCCGTATTCCCGATGCACGGAAGATTGTGGAGCACATTGGATTTGGGGCTGCCCGTCTACGGCAATAAAACCGACCAGTTGGCGTTGAATTCTTTCTGCGGGCGTGGGTCGGATCTACGGAAACTAGTGGTTCGGCCTAGGAATTACTGGATCGACAGATAAAATCTGAGCGTCAGTCCGCAACAATTGATCCATAAAAGAAGTTCCATGAAGCGATCCATCACATCATTGGTCCTGGCACTCAGCTTGGTTTCCGCGACACCAGCCATCGGCGTTGCGCAAAACAGCGGCAAGCCAGATAGTCCCGCGGCTCCGCAAAGCGGTGCTTCGCAAGCGACTCCCCCAAGCGACTTTCCGGATCTAACGATTCCCGAAAAAGCGGATGTCGCGATTCTTCAGTCGATCGTTGCAAAAGCGAAGCAGTCTCGACCTACCAACGGCGAACAGTACAAGGCTCAGCAAACAGCGATCAAAACTGCATCCGCCAAGTTAATGCAAATGCTTAAGAAGGATTCACAGGCCTATCAGCAAGCTGAAGTGGATTCGATCACGGCCTCAGTCGCACTCCTAACGTTTTTCAATGAGAAGGATCAGGCCACGCTGATTACGCAACTGACGGACTTTCTCAAGGGCCGCAAGCAGTTGTCGATGCAAGATGTGCAAACTGGCATGATGGCGGCGGGAATGTTGGAGTTACAACCGCAGAAGCAACCAGCCCACGGAGTCTACTCGGTGTTGGATGAATTGCTCAAGCCCGACAAGCGACCCGAGATGCAAAGTCTTCGCTTGCACATACAAGCCTCCATCCGACGTTTGGAGATGCTGGGGCGAAAGTTTGAGTTTGAAGCCAAGTCGATCGACGGCAAGTCGCTGAAGACGGATGATTTCGCGAGCAAGTACGTGTTGGTCAACTTCTTCGCGTCGTGGTCCAAGCCTAGTATCGCCGAGCTTACGCTGGTTAAGAGCCACTACGAAAAGTATGCCGCGAAGGGATTGGTTGTCGTGGGTATTTGCATGGATGAGAATCGCACCGATCTAGATGGCATTTTGAAGCAAACTCCCCTGCCCTGGCCTGTTGTGCATGACAATGCTGCAAATCCGTTGGAGCGTTTTCAACTGAAGTACGGTGTCGCTAGTCTTCCCACTGGACTGTTGTTGAATAAGGAAGGCACGGTCATCTCGTTGGAGGCGCGGAGTGATGAACTCACGCGATTGATGCAGATGCTCTTCGATGCTCCCACACCAGCGGCCGCTCCAGATCCAAACAAAACGACCAGCAGTGTTTCCAACGACGCTTCAAAGCCTAAGCAATAGAACTCGGGTGATTCGTGTTCAAGGACGTGCATCAAACTTAACTTTCGACATCAGGACGGGTCACAATGTTTCACAAAACTCAATCTCTTTCACTTGTGCTTCTAGTGTGCCTAGGAGTGTTCAATCTCGGTTGTGATCGCACCGTAAAGCAGATCGATGCGGGCAAGAAGACTGGCGAGACCGATACCAAAAGTCAAAGTGACGATCTGACTCTCGACGATGCGGGACCGTCTGCCGCCAATCCTTCAGTCGCCAATCCTTCAGTCGCGGCCCAGCCGTTGCAGAGTTCGCCCTCTACTGACGCTCTGCCGCTGAATAACGCGGGTAAGTCTGCAACAGATCCCGTTACACCACTTGTTGCTGGCGAGCAAAACCCTGCCGAGTCGTCGGGTGATTCGCGAGTCGTTGAAGTAGAGATCAAAAAGTCGAACGATCCGCAGGTCATGGCCAACTACATCGCTGACATTGATCGTTCGATGGAGATTTTGCTTTCCACGAATCAGCAAAGAGATCCTGATGCGTTCCGCAAGAATGCAACCAACTTAGCCAAAATGAAATTGGCCGCCGCAAAGCATCTCGCCAGCCTTCCTCAGCTTAGCGTCGAACAAGACAAGCTGGCGATCAAGAGTCAGCTTGTAGCACTCAGTCACTTGAGCGGCCTTAAGGATGTGCAAGCGGCTAAGCAACTT
The DNA here is from genome assembly GCA_964458685.1 of uncultured Pirellulaceae bacterium. Classification (GTDB taxonomy): domain Bacteria; phylum Planctomycetota; class Planctomycetia; order Pirellulales; family Pirellulaceae; genus Aureliella. Next base: position 1,088 of record CAYWNG010000492.1, on the reverse strand, counting down.
GAAGAACTGGCGGGCCGACTTCGTGAAAGCAGCGACCCTGAGTTGAAACAGCAAGGACAGATCGTACTCTTCGGATTTGCTGTACAGAACCTGCAAAATGGTCAACTGTCAGATCCTCAACAAATCGTTCAGGCTGCTCAATCGCTTGTGTCTGATCCGCGATTTCGAAGCCGCTTGGAGATGACCAGCTTGCTACATTCGATGAGCGTCCTTGACCAACTGGGCTATCGCGAACAGATCCAACAGCTTCAGCGAATCTCCTTTGATGCTTTTTCAGCGTCGTCTGACCAGCCATTGCGATACGAAGCCTGGAATCAACTGGTCGCAAGCAGCCCTGCTCGGGTCGATTTCCTGAACTCGCTTGATCCACTAGGAACGTCGACCTTTGATCGTGTAACTGCGCTTGCCGCAGCTAAGAAACTGTTGGCCGAGTACCCCAACCCAGTGACCGTAGAGATGCTGGCTACTTCGATACCCAACATCGAATATGCGGGGCAGATTGATTTTAGTCGCGAACTTGCAGCTTTGGTTGAAACAGAAATGGTTCGCATGGATGACGGCGTATCAAAGCAATCTGTTGCCGCAGTTATGACCGAGTACAAGCTTCGCAGCAGTTGGCTTGGCAAGCCTTTGGAAATGTTGGAGTTGGTGGACAACAATGGCAAGGCACTGAACTTATCCGACTACAACGGCAAGGTTGTTCTCGTAGACTTTTGGGCCACATGGTGCTTGCCGTGTTTGAAAGAGTTACCCGTGATCGAAAAGATCTACGCAGACCTTCACGATAAGGGGTTTGAAGTGTTGAGCGTCAACATGGATGCTGACCAGAGTCAACTACAGCAGTTCATCAAAGATCGCTCAACACCTTGGAAGATCTATCGTAATCCTCAAGGTGATACTCGCCCGTTGACACAACACTTTGGCATTACGATGTTCCCACACGTATTGGTCGTGGGCCGCGATGGGAAAGTCGCTGCGATGCATGTGCGCGGTGAAGCACTTCAACAAACAATCAAAGACCTACTTGCGAACTGAACCGCTATGCACGCAGAGATCATCGCCGTTGGAGACGAACTGTCCAGCGGTCA
>CAYWNG010000491.1:1421-5360 GCA_964458685.1 uncultured Pirellulaceae bacterium | reverse complement strand
CCAACGCCCGTCTGCGACAACGTTTGCGGTCACTAAACCTCCCAAGGATGGTGTAGTCTGCGAGGTGAATTCTTCGTTCAAAGCGACTGTACCTGAAATTGCCAGAGGCAGCTCGGCAAGGTAACCTGTCGGGCTGATTAATGTTAGAACGAGTTTGGATCGATCTGGGTGGCTTCCGCTAATCTTTACTTTGATGCTGCGCATCATTCCAGGGGCTAGGACAATATGGTCTACAGCGCCCGCTTTCATTGTCGAATCGACAATCAGATTTGGAGTGGACTCAAACTTTTGACGGAATTCTGGCGCAAACTGGTCACGGAATGCCTTCGCCTTTTCGACGCTACGCAACGCGTCGACCCTCCCCGCACCAAAAAACAGTGACTTCCCTTTTTCAAAATCACCGTTGAAGCCTCTCAAGTTTGGATCATTCGTTAAATCGAGCGTCGGATCAAGCCCCTTGTTTGCCGTCGATTCGATGATCCGACGTACTTCCCATGCTTCCAATTCGGGATTTGCGGATAGAATTAATGCGGCGATACCAGCCACAATTGGGGCGGCTCCGCTCGTACCACCGAACGTTTTCGTGAACTGTGAATCTACAAAAGTCGTTGCCGGATTATCGGGGATTGGATCAAGCGGCTTGCCGTTAAACTTATTTGTCGCAGTTATGAGAGATGCACCCGGAAAGGCAGTGTTTTGAAAATCCGGATGCGAATGTGAATTGCTTGATGGCGCACAGACTGACACTTCCTTTCCCCAGTTTGAATAGCCTGCTTTTCTCAACTTCGACGAGAGAGCGGAGACCACAATAACCCCTGGCAAGTTAGGGTAGCCGGAATAGATGTCAACTCCACTGCCGATCGTTTGTCTCGAACCTGCAAAATACCTAAACCCGAATCTATTCAGATTACTTTGCAGTCCAGTCGGCATATCGTAGTTCCCAGCGGCCACAACGATAACTAAGCCCTTCCCGCGGCGACCACCGCTCGTTGTAATTTCACGCAATTCTTCCAAAAACCCACTCCCGGGGCTCAAGATGTCCGGCCTGATGAACCCTGGCACGAATTGTAGGCTTATGTTTAAAACGTCGGCATGTAAAGAAGCATGGCGTATTGGCTTTATGATATCCGTAGCTGACGTAATCTCTTTCCTTATTCTAAGCGGGAGAAATCTGCAGTTCGGTGCAACACCAAGAAACACATCGCAGTTGCCGATAGCCAGAGCGGCAACTGGAGTACCGTGTTCGTCGCCCGACCTAGAGCGAGGGTCGTTACTGTTCGTTATAAAGTCCTTTAGATTCGAATCAACTTTGCCAGTGCCACCGAACACCGGGTGGTCAAGATCGAACCCATCGTCCATAACAGCAACAACAACCTCCGCACTTCCCTTGCCGTAGGCCCAAGCTTCATCAGCCCTAACTGCAGCAAGCTCGTGGACAGTGTTAACGGGCACCCCGGCAATAAACTTTTTAGAGAGATGCCATTGTTCGTCAATTAGGGTATCTGTCCCAGCCGGTTCTGTGGGTGATAACGTCTCGGCGATACATGAATCAACGACAGGAAGGGCTCGCAGAATGTCTGCTAATTTCAGAGGATTACAACCCGTTTCGTCCGATAGTTTCAGTACAACCACGGAACCAATTCTATCCACCATGGTTAATCGGTGTGCCCGACAAATAGAATTGATTGCATTCTCATTACCTGGATAAAGACGCAAGTACACATGCTGGCCCAGAATGCACTTTGCTTTTGTCTCCGCGTCTCTGTAAAGATGATGGGCGACGTGGGCATTTCGAACCTTCTTCATCGCCGAATTGAGAGAACGTTGGTTCTTGCATTTTACTCTTGACATCGAATCGCCCACTTTCGATACGGTCGCTTGTGTCTTTCCGAGTATCTGTTTGGTCTGGGCTATAGGGCAATGCACAGTGAATTCCAACTTATCTTTCAGCAACCCACTTCTACTGTCACTGGACTCCTTATGCTTTCCTTGTGGACGTTTGCGAGTACTCATCGATCAACTCCCTGCTTAAACGGCAGCTTACTTATCTCTAATCTAAAAAACACTTGTAGGATAGCTCGGGAGGTGTGACATTCAATCCGAATTATCGTCTCCAGAAGTGCAAAGATCTCATTTTTGTGATTTGGAAGTCGGGGCAAACTCAAGAGACGAATTCTCAGAGGTTGAGTAGCAATCCCTCTTACCCAGAACCGAAAAACATGTCTTGATCAGTGCTTAAGCTAGTACTTCAATCCTGCTTACATGCTTAGGTAATTCAGATCGCATCGATTAGGGCGTGCGCTTTGCGAAAACGAACGGGTAGTTGCTTACGGGCAGTCCACCGCTGAGTGGCTACCAGGAGTCCGCGTTGTAGAGCGAGATCAAGCTTCGAAAATGCGTGATGGCCATAGATCCCAGCGTTGTGAGTTGCCAAAGCTGTGAAACTGCCTTTGGAACCTACCACGCCCAATCTAACTACCTTAAAGACCCTCATCTTCGATATGAGCGAAGCTATTGCCGCTTCCAAGTACCAATCAACTTGGCCGTAAACGCACCGATCAGACCTAACTTGCAAACGGTGCTCGGATCAATCGCACACCTGAATTCGATGTAATCCGCTGATCCGAGCACGCATCGTTATTTCTCTTTTTTCTTAAGAACAATATCGCTCTTGGCATTTCGCTCGTCAGGGTCTTGGGAAAAGTCGGCGAGTCGCCTCTAATCTTCGCTTGATCGGTTCTAACTGTGTCGAAAGAAATCCTTCAGAAGATTTTTCTGCGTCTTCCGAATTTCGACTCAAGCATTGCTGCCTTCTTGCACGGGCTTGCTCCAAGACGGAGCGAGCACCCATTGCTGCCCGCCCTTTTTGAATGTCGGGAATAAGATTTACGTCCGTGAATTCGAGGAGATCTCCATCGAGTAACGCAACCACTCCAAGATTTGACCTGATTCTATTTGCGTCTGTGGTTATCAGCGACGCTTGTCCCACAATTTTCGTTGGCACAACGAGACGATGAACCTTGCCATCGATGACACGACGCAGTTGAATCACCGTCGCCGCGCCTTCAAGTTTGTTACCCCACGAAGACTGATCATCTCCAACATATACCTCATCAATCAAGGCAGTGAGGTCGGATGCCGCAATCGATGGACGGGATATTAGTCCTGTTAGAGTGATTTTGGGTAGAGTTGGCTGAGCATCGTTTTTCCATTGACTGCGTTCTATGTGAACAACACTAAGCCTATCCCCCGGTTTAATTTGGATATTGCTGGCTACATGGTCCTTGACCAAGGCCAAGGGGATGTACAGCACTTCATCTGCGCGCGCTATCGTCAAGTACAGAGCGCTAAATACTTTGGTATCGAAGTCGGGATCATTAACTTTAGCGGCGCTGTCTTCGAACGCCAATCCTAGTGCCTCGCCAGCGGTCAGTCCGACCTCGGGGATATCTAGAATCTGATCTTTGACAAAAAGCCCCGAAATTGAAGCTTGCGGCCGCCGGACGACCACAGACTTTTTCTCTTGCGAGACCCAAGCACATCCCGTTTCGCAGAGGATCAGAGCCATGAGACTGAATTTGATGAGACTGAATTTAATCTCTGTCCCAAAGCAATTAAGGTCGTTGAATTTAGAGAGCATAGTTTCTTCACTTTCCTAGTCATTTCCCACGTCCTGTCCAACGACCGCCTCGCAAGGCGATCAGCAGAGTTCAGAATATGTAGGCCGGTGATAGTCATTAATTGAGCGGCAGGCAGTCGCCGTTACCGGGACAGTTTTGGCCGGGCACAAATGTGGGATACGTTGCATCAGCGCTTACAGGCGGATTCGCACATGAGTGGCAACAATTGACATGGTGGTGAACAAACGCTTGCACTTGCTCCTCAAAGCCAGGGTCATTGATGTCAAATTCAGCCCATGCAACCGTACGAGTTCCAGTG
>CAYWNG010000491.1:0-1411 GCA_964458685.1 uncultured Pirellulaceae bacterium | reverse complement strand
ATTGGCGTTTGCAGGAGGCGTTACAGTCGCGCCGCCGGCTGCCTTAGAAATTGCGCCGATGAGGTTCCCAATTGCGGCCGATGTCTCAGCAATAGTTTTATCTTCAAGTTCGTGCTGGATCGAAGCGAAGTACTGTTCGTCGGTGAACTCTGCTCCGTATTTCGACGTTCCTGCAGCCGGTCGCTTGAAGTCAACAGTGAATATCTTGTCTGTATAGCGCAGATTTGTCTCGACGTTTAAGAGCGGTTGAGGGACCTTGACGATTTCCCACTTCTTATTACTTCCTTCATTCTGCATCATAAACGTTTCTGTTATGTGCACTTGAAAATGACTTGGCACCTTAATTCGAATTGGCACCCCCGAAGTTGACTTGCAATCATTAACAAGCAAATCGTTGGACCGACGATTTAGGGCAGTACTCGAAATCGATTTGCATCCCGCCGCGGATATCATTACCACAACGGCACATGCCATTAACACATTTGCACAGCGCATTTCTTCCCTCCATGGAATGTTTAGTCGCTTCTAAGGTGGCCAGGTTGTTTAGCCGAGAGAGTTCCGATCCATCGAAACCATTAGCTCTTTCGGTACATGATCAGACAAGAACGCTTAAGAAGTACTTAAAGTGTCTAGAGTACAATTTCTGGAAGGAGTATTCTCGTTACATCCGCATTAGCTTGCCACTTCTGGAACACGAAGCGAGTGGCAGAAGTGAACTTGGCGCATGAAGGCTTAATGCCCCAATCAGCGATTCGAGGCTGGAGTTGATATGGATTTACGAGAAGGCATCAAAATTCTTGCGTCAATTATCGATATCAATTTCCTTCACAGCGGCGCCACCGTTCCAGCCGATTGATTTTAATGATTGTCGTTGGCATTTATGGCTATCTAGCCGGCCGATAGTCAATTGCTAGCAAATAGTTCTCCCCTTTTCGATCTTTTTTCAGAAGAGTAGCGGTTCAAGCGAATGCTGTCATTCGTTAGGCGGATCCGATACATGAGTGAATCTTTCCATTGCGACTACTACATCGCCTTCATTGCTAGCTGTGCAATTGTCTGAATTGCAAGTCGACGCAATTCAATATCACCTTCCTTTTCCGCAATAACCTTCATCAGGGCATTGGCAATAGCCTAGCACTTTACCTTCGAGGTCATGACAATCCTTGCGCATTGCTCAATTGCTTCCGATCGGAGTATCGGAGGCTCACTGACATTTTCAATCAAGTCGATCAGCAAGTCGATTATTTCGTTTGTTTTGCACTCATCTTCAGAACTCGATGCCGCGAGCACAGGCGTGAGAGTTTAGGCGTTTACTTTGGTAACGACGCCGGAGCCGATGGTTTTGCCGCCTTCGTGGATGGCGAAGTGGTCGCCGGTGGTTAGGGCGATGGGTTGCAGCATTTCAACGCTC
>CAYWNG010000490.1:0-5367 GCA_964458685.1 uncultured Pirellulaceae bacterium | reverse complement strand
AGCCCATCCCCAGACCGCGACCAGCTTCGCGGCCACTAAAGTAGGGATCGAAGCAGTGTTCTAAGGCCTGGCCGGAAAGCCCCGAGCCTTGGTCATCGATCTGTACAACTAAGCTGGACGAGTCGTAAGTGCCGGAAAGCGTGATTCGATCTCCGGGCTGCGAGGCCTCGATGGCGTTTCGCAAAACACACCAAACCAGCTCGACAAACATCGATCGATCAAAACGGCATCTCCCCAACGCAGTCCAATTCGACTCGAGACTCACGCCGCGAAGCGAGGCCCAGTGCGTACCTCGCTGGAGTATTTCCCCAGCCAGCGATTCCAGATCTATCCAATCGGGCTGCGGAGTCGGCGGACGAGCCACCAGCATCAGATCTCCCAACATCTCACAACCGCGCATGGCGTTGTCTATAATGGCTTGAGTCAATTGCTTTTGATCGGCTCGATCCAACGACGGAAGCAACACGCCGGCTCGCGAAGAAATGTTGGCCAGCGGATTGTTCAGCTCGTGACTAATCCCATAAGCAAAGTTATAGATCGCGTCCAGCTTCGCCTCTTCCAAGCCCTGCGAGAATCGTCCTTGCAATTCACGAAGCCGTATGGCGGTGTGCGCTGCCGAACTGATGGTTTTGTATGCGGTGCCACCTAGATCCAGTGAAGCGAGAGTCCGCAGAAGATCGTTCCAGGAAGCCGTGTTATTCGAGTCTATAGTAACCCGCTGAGACTCGAGACATTCAGCGAATGCAGGATCGCCTTTAGCGATAGCTTGTAGACATTCCAGAGCCTCGCCGAGCAACGCCGTGGATTTATTCGGCTCGTGAATCGATCGCAAAAGACAATCGACTAGAGTCAGCACTGAGTCGGATGTAGTAGACTTCGTTGTGTTCAATTCAGGCAAATTAAGCGGCAGGGAGCAAGCCCTCCAGTCCTTATTCTGTTTGCTCTTAATCACAACCCGACGCGTGTGCGAGGGACTTTTCAACCCGACGCGTGAGCGAGGGTTTTTTCAACCCGACGCTTCAGCGAGGGATTTTGCACCGGATGCACGAGCTTTGAAGTTGCAGTTTTAGGCACGAAGTGCCGACATAACCTATGCCGGGGCTGATAAGCCCCGGTTTTGTGGCCGCTGAGTATTTGCAAACCTAGTGAGCGACTGGTCGATCAATTTCCAGCAAATCGCAGACGCGTTCAACCAGTTTGTCAACGGTGAATGGCTTTTGCATAAAATCGTCTGCACCGGCTGCGCGAAGACCAGCAACCTTGTCCTGCTCGATCATACCTGAGATACAGATAATCTTGACCGAGTCCAAGGTGTTGTCGCTTCGCACGCGCTGGCAAACTTCTTTGCCGTTGATATCGGGCAACATCACATCCAAGACAACGATGTCAGGCCGAAATTCTTTGACTTGCATTCCAGCGGCGAAGCCGTTGTTCACGGTGCGAATGTCGAATCGCCCGTCACGCTCGAATGCGTCGGCCATCAGCTCCACCAGATCTTGATCGTCATCAACGATCAACAACTTCTTCTTGCCGTCCTCGAGCGCATCTGTGGGAATACCGTTGTCGCGCATGAAGGCGAACAACTGATCGCGGGGAATGCGTCGAAAGCGACTTCCCGGTACTCGAAATCCCTTTAACGTCCCGTTGTCAAAGCAGCGAATAATGGTTTGTTGGCTAACCTTACAAATCTTAGCTGCTTCACCCGTCGTAAATACCGTTTTCGTTGACGACATCGCTTCCCACCATTCTTCCTGATCGGGCTCGCGGGTTGCAAACGACTAGAGAATAATCTTGAAGACCGTTCCCTGGCCGATGACTGAGACCTTTTGATACCCGCTAGCTTTTGTTGCGGATGATTGAAGACTGGAGACCGACTCCAATCCCCTTGAGTTCTGTATCCTTCAGCATTTTCCGTACCCGCCAATCTTGCCAAGATTGTGCAGGTTTCGAGGGATTATAACGGCTGGGCGGTCTGGGTCAATAGCGAAAGAAACATCGATCATCATCGACAAGTAAAGCAAATAGGCAAAGTAGGCAAGCAGTTCCAAGACGCAAAATGCGACGCAAGATTCAAGATGCAAAGAGCAGACAAAATAGGAAGCCTGCATGACCGTACGACCGCGTTAGTGCCGCGCGAAGTTTGCGATGCTACGACCTTGCGCAGCTAGCCATAACTACGCTGCGTACTTTACTTCCGACTGGTACTACTCTACTAGTACTCTTTGCGAGCAACATAGATGCAGCAAATCGCAAGCATCACTACGACGAAAGCTAAGTTGCTGAAGATAGGCTGCCAAATGGAGAGCTCGCGCTTCGAACTGTCCAACTTCGTAGTTACCAAGTTCTCGTCGAATGTTGTCTTTCCAGTGAGCAAATAGGCCATAGCATCATCCAGCGCAGCCGGCTTGGGATTCACCTTGAAGATTGGATTGATCACCCAATTGTAGACACGCTCGAAGCGACGTAACTGAGGCGAATAGTCTTTCACCACGGACTTATCGTCCATGTTCACCAGAACTACGCGGTTCGGAGCAACGCCCAAATAAGCTTGCTTCTCATCTTTCCAACTCATGCAAGTAATCTTGCCGGAAACCGGACTCGCCACGGAAGTAAGCGCCTGAGTTTCGCAATTCAGATTGAACAGCTCGCCTTGTTGAGTAAGGATTGTCAGCGAGTTCTCTTGGCCTGGAACCCAATACCACTGCTTAATCGTTTGGCCTTTACCCAGTGCAATCGAAGCTACCGATTTCATCTCTCGGTCCAAGATATCAATGGGCAGGTCCATTCGAGCTACCAAACAGAATCGATCGTTGGCAGCAACGATTGCTGGCTCGGTACCTTCTCCCTCAAGTTTGGTTTCGGTCAGAACTCGGAACTTTTTGTCCTCTAGTACCAACAGGGTCACTCTACCGGAATTGTAAGCAATGACGCCGTCACCCGATCGTGTTGCTGCGACAGTGACGTTGTCAGTGATCAGAAAATCGGAAGGCGAAGCCAGCTTAAACGGTCCGTTCTTGTCGCCTGTCTCAGTTTTGATTCCAAACATCCCTTGCAACCCTTTTGCCGCGTCAGCAATTCGATTACTGGCTTCAGTCTTCTTTGCTTGATCAAGGTCCAACCGATAGAGTCCCGTACGACAAACTGCAATCATGCTATCGCCAACCTTCAGAAAGTTGGAAATCTGCTGTGGAATTTCTGGACCATTCTCAGTTGCCCAGTAACCGGTTTCACGAAGCTTGTTCAAGTCGAAAGGCTTATCTGACTTGACAACAGTACGGGCTACGACCGGCGCTTTCTCGTCACCAACGCCATCAGCCTTTGCTTCGGTCACTGCCTCGCTAGACGATGGACTTGGATTTTGAGTTGAAGATGACGAATCATCCTCAGACTTCTTTCCAGCTACTTCATCAACATCGATGAGCAACAGTTGTCGATTCCCCGAATTACCGGCATTGTCAAACGGGTTGACTTGTCCAAAGCTCTTTGTGAGGATCAATCGCCGCTCCGCATCATACAACGGCCCAAACGTAAGCGCTCGACCTCCAAAGTTCGATCGTACGTCAGTTGCGGGTTGCCAAATGGAATGCTCGCCGTTCCAAATCTGCAACCTGCCAGGCTCGGTAACTGTGAGCAAATTACCTTCGATTTCAGTGATGCGGCTGATCAATTGATTTCTCTCAACCGGTTCGTACATCACCTCACGAACAGTGCCAATCGCGAAGCAGAAGCCCCAGAAGACCATACAAGCCACCACGCAAACGATGGCGTTGCCCCAGAGAATTCCCGCGAGAGAACTGACGCAATAGAAGATCACAAACACGAACAACAACAGAGGAATACAAGCCAGCAGACCGTTGTTCCAAATGTCGAATCTCAGTCCCGCGATTAAGTACAAGCCCACAATCACATAGACCAAGTTCAGCGTGACGAAGATACAGCCGCCGAAAAACTTGGACAGGAACAACCATGTTCGCGAGATCGGCTTGCTGAGCATCAGGTGTAGCGAACCGCTTTTGAATGTGTCTGGAATAATCGAACTAGTCACAATGATCGCCACAAAAATGACGATCACTGCTAGACCAAGCTTCAGGACCCCCATCAATATGATCGGCTCAAAATACTGCCGAATCTGCTTTTGAGTTAAAGGAATTGCATCGGTGATTCTGAAGCCTGCGTACGAAAGAAAGATCTGTTCGCCGCGCGTCGGATTGATCTCACTTGGGAAGCTCGTGTAGAGCAAGCGACGGTTCAACTCCTCGACTTCATCAGCCGAAGCCTGATCGGGCAGTTTGTCGATGATCTCCTTGAAGCGGTCGATTTTTCCTGTCGTTGGAAAGGAAGCTTCGGTGTACAACTGCCGATCTGCGAGCAATCGGTTGAGTTCTTCGACTAACTCGCGCGTACGAATCTCTTCGTTCGACTTGGGGTCTTCGACCTTCCTCTTAACGCGTTCCTTGAACTTCGCGTCCAGTCTACCGGAGATCGCTTTGGCCCCGGCTGATCCTTTGCCATCCAAGCCTTTCGCGAACTTCTCCAAGAGCTGATTCTTGAGCGCCGAATTTACGTCTGCGCTGGAGAACTTAAAGCTCCGCTCAGTCGTCAGGCCAAAGGGCGCGAGAGCCAAAAGGACACAGGTTGACCCCAGCAGCAATGCCCAAAGGACCTTACTACTGACAGCTTCCCAAAACGAGTCGATCAGAATGCCGATGTATGGTTTCATTTACGATTGAACTGCTGTGAGGAAGACTTCTTCAAGCGATAGCTGAGTGCGATCCAACTTGCAAATACTTACGTTATTTTGACGCAGTTGGTCAATCAACTGATCCAACTGCTGTTGCGATCCTGCTGCGAACGAGACTTGCCAATTGCCCGTTGGCAATTGCAAACTCTCGAACGGATCGGCGACTTGTGCGATGGAATGGCTAATCGATTGGAAATCGCCAATCAATTCCATGCGTATTTTGGTTGTGCCTTGAGTCTGAAACTGCGATGTCAGCTCCGAGGGCGTTCCAACACCACGAACTTGTCCGCCAGCCAAAATGGCCACGCGATCACAAACCAATTCCACCTCTTGCAGAATGTGGCTGTTGAGAAAGACCGTTTTGCCCCGTTGCTTGAGTTGCGTAATCAAGTTGCGAATCTCGGATCGTCCAACGGGATCCAATCCATCGGTGGGCTCGTCCATCACCAATAGTTGCGGGTCGTGCAGAAGTGCTTGAGCCAACCCCAGTCGTTGACGCATCCCTTTGCTGTAACGGCGTACCAACTCGCGCTCGCGACCAGCCAGTCCAACCATCTGCAATAGTTCTCGCGAACGACTTGCAATCAAACTCTCTGGTACCGAACTTAATCGACCGAACAACTGTA
>CAYWNG010000489.1:0-5378 GCA_964458685.1 uncultured Pirellulaceae bacterium | reverse complement strand
GGACGCCCGCGCACCGTTTGTGGACGTCGAATGGTTTAGTATACTGACTAGCTGATTCCTCACGCGTCTTTCCCTGCCGACGATTCCTGCACTCCCTTTTCCTGACGCCCCTCCCTCCTGCTCAGCGAATATGCCATGCTACTGCGAGCGATCCAGCCTGCGCTATGCCTAACCGCATTGGTTTGCCTAACAGCTTCGACTTTTGCCGATGAAGCCTCGGTCGATTTGTATCGACGCGAGATCCAGCCTGTGCTCGCTCAACGCTGTTACTCTTGCCATGGGGCCCTAAAGCAAGAAGGCGGCTTGCGAGTCGACACTGTGGAATTGATGAAGCGAGGCGGAGACAGTGGTTCATCCATCGCAACTGTCGACGCCAAAAGCAGTTTGATTCTCCAGCGTATCACCTCGACCGATCCCGCTTCGCGCATGCCGCATGAGGGCGAACCGCTGAAGTCCGAGCAGATCGATGCGATCTCGCGATGGATCAGCTCCAATGCACCAGGTCCCGACGATGAAGTTCCCGAAGCTGATCCGCGCGAGCATTGGGCCTTCAAACCAGTTACGCGACCAACTGTTCCCGACGATCCGTCCAATTGGTCTCGCAATGCCATCGACCGCTTCATTGCGGAGAGCCATCGCAAACAGGGGCTTACGCCTCAGCCATCCGCTGCGAAGATGCTGCTGGTCCGCAGATTGTACGTCGACTTGGTGGGGCTGCCGCCATCAGCTCATGAGCTAACCGCGATTCAGTTCGACCAAGCGAATTGGTACGAAGCACTGGTAGATCGCCTGCTTCAAGACCCTCGCTACGGCGAACGATGGGCTCGGCACTGGATGGATGTTTGGCGATACAGCGATTGGTGGGGCCTGGGCGATCAACTCCGCAACAGTCAGTATCACATGTGGCATTGGCGCGATTGGATTATCGAGTCGCTGAACAAAGATCTGCCACTGGACGAGATGATGCGTCAAATGTTAGCGGCCGACGAACTCTACCCGGGCGATGTCGATAAACTGCGAGCCACTGGCTATCTCGCGCGCAACTATTTTTTGTTCAATCGTAATCCTTGGATGGAAGAAACCGTCGAGCACGTAAGCAAGTCGTTGCTCGGCTTGACGATGAATTGCTCTAAATGCCACGACCACAAGTTTGATCCCATCGAGCAGAATGACTTTTACCGTATGCGTGCCTTCTTCGAGCCTTATCACGTTCGCTTAGACATGCTTCCCGGTGAAATGGACTTGAACAAGAATGGATTGCCACGAGTCTACGACGGAGTGCTGGATGCTCCGACCTATTTCTACAATCGCGGCGATGAAAACCAGCCCGATAAGTCGAAGACGCTCTCGCCGGACGTCCCTAAAATTCTGCAGTTCAAGCCTATTGAAATCCAAGCAATTGAGCTGCCGCAAGTTGCCAAGCAACCCGAGTATCAGCCTTGGATTGCTAAGAACTACCTTACTACTGCCCAAGAGAAGCTCAGAAGTAGCGAAGCCGCGATTGAGCCCGTCCGTCAGCGCGCCGCTCAACTACGCGAGACGATCGCAGCTACGGAAACAAAGTTAGCTGGCAACGTTGAGAGCGAATCAAGTTCAGCGATCGATAAAGAGAAGCTGGAAGGCGAACTCAAATCGCAACGCGCTAGTTTGGCGGAGGTCGAAGTTGAACTCACCGCGGCTCAGCTATCCAAAGAAGTCGCCCAGGCAGAGCTTGAAAGCACACAAGCCAGAGTTGCCTTGCTTGAGTCCACACGCCAAGGCGACGCGTCTCAGGTGACAAGCTCAGTCAAATCACCGACAGTCGATGAACTGCGAGTCGCTGCTGTACAAGTGCAACGCCGCGTTCAATTGCTGCGAGCTCAGCAAACTGTCGCAGCCACTGAGCTCAAGCTTCTTCGCGCGAAGGACGATGCGAAAAAAGGTGTCGAAGATGAAATTGAGAAAGCTCGACAGGCCGTCACGAAAGCTCAAGAACAAGTCGCGGCCGAAGTTACCGCCGATCAACAACCCGAGGCCTTAGTCGGTGGAAAATGGACGCCGACTCGTTTTCTCAATTCAACCGCCGATGATCCAGCGGTGAAGTTCCCGGCGCAAAGTACTGGACGCCGTCGAGCGTTGGCGAATTGGATTACCGATTCACGCAATCCTTTACCGGCGCGGGTGGCGGTGAATCATCTTTGGAATCGCCATTTCGGAACGCCGATCGTAGCGACAACATTTGATTTTGGTCGCAAGGGTGCGCTGCCAACACATCCCGAGTTGTTGGATTGGTTAGCCAGTGAGCTTGTCGATAGAGGTTGGAGCATGAAGCATCTCCATCGCCTGATGGTGACATCGTCAACCTATCGACTCACGTCTTCCAATCTAGACGCAGAATCCAACTTAGCCAAAGACCCTGACAATCGTCTTTGGTGGCGTCGCAATCCGATTCGAATCGAATCTCAAGTGGTGCGTGATTCCATTCTGCAACTTTCGGGTGAGTTAGATTCTTCGCTCTATGGCCCATCGATTCCGGCTGCTCAACAAGCGGAATCAAAACGTCGAAGCCTGTATTTCTTCCACTCCAACAATGAACGCAATCCGTTTCTTTCGATGTTCGACGAGGCGTTAGTGAAGGAGTGTTATCGTCGCGATCAGAGCATTGTGCCTCAGCAGGCTCTGGCCTTAGTCAACAGCGGTCTCGTGCTCAAATCGACCGAGAAGATTGCTCAGAAGATTACGGAAGACCTGGGTAAGAATGGCGAAGTCGAGCAAGAGTGGATCACACGAGCCTTTCAGTTAATCCTAGGCTCATCGCCAACAGAATTTGAGCTAAAGGTAACGGGCGAAGCGCTTCAGCGTTGGCAAGCGATCGAAAATCACTCGCCTCAGAAAGCTCGACAACTACTGGTCTGGACGCTTCTCAATCACAACGACTTTGTCACTTTGCGGTAGATCGAAAATGAATCACACTCGACGCGGTTTTATCGCTAATTCGGCATGGGGCTTAGGCAGTATCGCTCTAGCTTCGATGCTTGCCCGTGACGGTTATGCTCGCAGCGGACTTCAGGGTTTTGATGGAGATAGTGGGGGAAATACAACTTGGCAACCTCCCGATGGCAAGCCGCATTTTCCGCCCAAAGCCAAGAGCGTCATTTGGTTGTTCATGAATGGTGGTGTGAGTCAGGTTGAGAGCTTTGATCCCAAGCCGATGTTGAACAAGTACGCTGGCAAGTCGATTGCCGAGACTCCATTCGCTGAAGTTCAAGACCCGAAGAAATTAGCCATCGAGCGATTGGTGGTGCCTGATGCCAATGGCAATCAGCGCAACGTGCTTTATCCGCTACAGATGACCTACAGCAAATATGGTCAGAGTGGTATTGAGTTGTGTGATTGGTTTCCACACACGGGGCGTCACGTCGACAAGTTAGCGATAGTTCGATCGATGTGGACCACCGATAGCAACCACGGCGCGCAGACTCAGTTTCATTCAGGTCGGCATATGAACGATGGCGAGTTCCCGACATTGGGTGGTTGGATTCACTACGGCCTGGGGTCACTGAATGAGAACTTGCCGCAGTTCATTTCGATGGGAACTCGCGAGTATTGGAACAAACGCGATGGGCATTACCTTGGCCCGGCGCATGATGCGGTTCCCTTGCGAGTCGACGCGAACAATCCGATCGATTTTGGTCGACCCGATTTGCCCATGTCTGCGGAGGCTCAACGAGTTGGCATCGACCTCCTTGGACAGTTGAACTCGCAGCGCCGATCCGAATATCCGAATGATCCCGCCCTCGAGGCTCGAATTGCTTCCTACGAGTTGGCCTTTCGGATGCAGCACTCCATTCCCGAAGTTATGGACTTCTCCAAAGAGACTGCGGAAACACGGGAGCTTTATGGTTTAGACCTACCGCACTGCAAAGACTTTGCAGCGCAGTTACTGGCCGCGCGCAGGCTGGTTGAACATGGAGTGCGGTTTGTACAGATTCAGCACGGCGGTGGCGGTGCTGGGGCTTGGGACGCGCATGGCGGTCTGAAGGCGAACCATACGAACAATGCGCGAGGCGTGGATCAACCGATCGGAGGCTTGCTGGAGGATCTCGAGCGTCGCGGAATGCTGGATGAAACGATCGTGGTCTTTGCAACTGAGTTTGGTCGAACCCCCGGTACACAAGGCTCCGATGGACGTGACCACCATATCTTTGGCTTCTCAGTTTGGATGGCCGGCGGTGGGCTCAAGCGTGGCGTCGTTCACGGTGCGACCGACGAGATCGGCTTCCATGCGGTTGAAAATCGGCATTATGTGACGGACATTCATGCCACGATATTGAAACAGCTTGGGCTAGATTCCCACAAGCTTGAGATCCCAGGCCGCAAGCGTTTAGACATCGATCACGGCAAGCCAATTGTCGAGATCATTGCGTAACCGCTTGTTCCGAGGATGAAGCAGATGAAGAATTCAAGAACAAACAAAATTGTGTTGTTGGCAAAGTTCTTGGTTGCCGGTCTAGCGGTCGTTTTCGGCATCTGGATTGTCGCGTTTCTGATCGTCCCCAACTTTGTTTCGCTTGACTCATTCAGGACAACTATCGAATCTAGCCTGAACAACACAATGCAAGACTCGCCGCCAAAGGACTCAATCGCCGGCGCATCAACTTCAACGATCAATCCATTCTTGGAGCAACTTAAGGGCAGTGAATTCAGCTACCGATGGCAACTGGGAGATGTTTATGCCTACGAGTTCTCGTATCGCCTGGGAGAAGAGCAGAAGAATCCTTTTGTGGTTCAAGGCGAGTGTCAATACACAATCGGCGATTCTCGGATCATAGATGAAGATCGAAACGTCCTCGGTACAGGAACAGCGTTCGTTATCGCACCGGGATACCTTGCTACCAGTTGCCAAGTTGTTCAAATTGCTGAACGCATTTCCTTTCATTTGGGTGAAAGAAGCTATGCAGCGAGAATCGTTGATATAGATCGGGACAACGACCTGGCGATACTCGCATATGAAGGCGATATCGAATCGGTAGAACTGGCTCATTCATCCAGCTTAGAACTGGCCGAGAGCGTTTTGGTATTTGGTTACCCAATGACTGCGGTACTTGGCAGTGACATCAAAGTGTCGGCGGGGCTTGTATCCGGCATCAACGAAAAAGGCGGTCGTCGAGCTATTACCATTGATGGAGCCATCAATCCGGGTTACAGCGGTGGCCCAGTTGTCGACCAAAATGGTGAAGTTGTTGGTCTCGTAAGTGCTACTCTGGTTGGACAGCGAATTAGCTCGGTTGGATTTGCCAGTCGGGTCGATGGTTTGAAAGAACTGATGAACAAGAATGGGATTCCATTCAAAAGATCAAGTTCGACACGGGCCCTGGAATCCAAAGAGATCGCTAAAC
>CAYWNG010000488.1:215-5385 GCA_964458685.1 uncultured Pirellulaceae bacterium | reverse complement strand
GCTGGCTGGCCTGCGAGCCGCCTTAGCAGTCGACCCTAGCCTAGATACGATCGTAGTTACCAAAGGTCAGCTTCAAGAGAGCAACAGTACCTACGCGCAAGGCGGTATCGCGAGCGTTTGGGACCCCGAAGATCGCTTCGAAGATCACGTTCGCGATACATTGACGGCCGGCGGAGACTTTTGCGATCCTGCAGTCGTCAACATGGTTGTGCGCGAAGCGCCGGAGCATATCGCTGAGCTGATTCGTTGGGGGACCAACTTCGATAACCACGACGGACAATTGATGCTGGGCCAGGAAGGCGGCCACAGCCATCAACGCATTCTTCACGCTCTGGGCGATGCTACGGGCAAAGAGATCATGCGTGCCGTCATCCAGCGAGTGCACGACCAGCCCAACATCCGAATTTGGGAGCAGGCGTTCACGATCGATCTGCTAAGCAACGGGCAGCAGTGCTTCGGCGCGATCATCGCTCGTGAAAATTCCGAACCGATCTTGGTGTGGGCTCGTCAGACCATCTTGTGTACTGGCGGATGCGGACAAGTCTATCGCGAAACAACCAACCCCCGCGTGGCTACCGGTGATGGTCACGCGCTGGCCTATCGCGCTGGAGCCAGGCTGCGCGACATGGAATTCATGCAGTTCCATCCAACAGTTCTTTACATCGCTGGTAGTTCGCGAACGCTGATTACAGAAGCAATCCGCGGTGCGGGTGCGCATTTGGTCGACTGCAATCAGTATCGCTTCATGCCCGATTACGATTCACGATTAGAATTAGCACCGCGCGACGTGGTCAGCCAATCGATCGTCACGCAAATGGGCAAGACGGAGCACCCTTGTGTCTATCTCTCGCTCAGACATCTAGACCCAGATCGCGTGCACAATGAATTCCCAGGCTTCACTGCGGCTTGCAAGAAGTTTGCTCTCGATCCTTGTAAAGATCTGATTCCAGTTCGACCCGGCGCGCACTACATGGTTGGCGGAGTTGAAGTCGATCAACATGGCCAAAGCAGCTTAACAGGACTTTGGGCGGCGGGCGAAGTGACAAGCTCTGGCTTGCACGGCGCGAATCGCTTAGCCTCAAACAGCTTGCTCGAAGGCTTGGTCTTCGGCGCGCGAGCCGGTATCGCTTCCAGCGCTGCGGCCAAAGCAATGCCTGATGATATTCTTCGACCTCAAAATCTGAACAGCCCTTCGCGGCAACCGTCACAAACGGTCTTAGACTTAGCCGACATCCGCAACTCGGTGCAAAGCCTGATGTGGCGACTGGTCGGTGTGCAGCGCACCGAAAAGCGACTTTGTGAAGCGCTCGACGAACTTCGAACCTACTCTCGTTACGTTTTGCAACATGCCTTCAACAACCACGAAGGCTGGGAACTACAAAACTTGCTGACCACCGCTCTGATGATGACCGAAGCCGCGTTGGAGCGAAAGGAATCTCGTGGAGTTCATTTCCGCATGGATTATCCTGCCGCCGACCCCAATTGGCGAAGACATCTTCTGTTTCAAAAATAGTTGATTGATATGGACAGCGACGCACTTCCCGATCAAGCCGAGATCATCCAATCGCTAGAGCGCGATCGCGAGCAAGCCCTCGCTCAGTTCTTCCAAGTAGTGCGTCCGCGGCTTAAGCGAATTGTCAACTTTCGCCTGGACTATCGGCTCAGCGGCAGAGTCTCCGAGTCGGATGTGATTCAAGAGGCATACGTCCGCGCGTCGAAGCACTTGGACAACTTCTTGAGTAAACGAGAGCTGCCGTTTTTCGTCTGGCTGCGCATGGAATTGCATCAGATGTTGCTAGACTTGCATCGCCACCACTTGGATGCCGATAAGCGTGATGCGCGTCGCGAGAAGCTGTTTGGACCGACGGGATCGGGCTGTGACACTTCGATGGCGATCGCTGCACAAATCGTCGGTCAGGTATCCACGCCCAGCCGTTTGGTGGAAAAGGCCGAGCAGATTGCGATGCTGCAACAGACTTTGGAGCAACTACCCGAACTAGATCGCGAGATCATCGCGCTTCGGCACTTCGAAGAACTATCCAACCTCGAGACCGCTGAATATCTTGGAATTGAACCTTCTGCGGCCAGCAAGCGATACTTGCGAGCCCTCAAGCGGTTAAAAGAGATCATGGATATGGTGAACGGCGATGGCAACTGAACCTTCGGATGACGAACTTCTCGAGTCGATCATCCACGAATTCACGACGGCACTCCGCGCGGGTCAACATCCCACAATTCAGCAGTACCAGGACCGCTATCCTCACTTGGCCGACGAAATCGCAGACGTTCTTTCATCGATCTCCATGATTGAACAGTTCAAATCGGCCAGCGCATCCACCACTGGATCGCGACAAAAGCTCGACAGCGTCAGCAAGCTAACGCAGATCGGCCCCTACAAGATTGTTAAAGAGATTGGTCGCGGAGGTATGGGCGTTGTCTTTGCAGCGATTCACGAATCGCTCGGACGACATGTAGCGATCAAAGTCATGCCCACACCGCTGATGGATGGCGAGACGCATGTGCAGCGCTTTCGCCGCGAAGCACAAGCGGCCGCGCGTTTGCACCACACGAACATTGTGAGCGTCTTCGAAGCCGGTGAAGGGCAGGGCTACCACTACTATGTCATGGACTTCGTCGACGGTGAAAGTCTCAACCAAGTCATCGACCGACTGCGAAGCATGAATGTCGGCGGTGCAATCGCGGCAGATTTGCAAACCAAGGCGATTGCCAATAGCTCCAGCAATCTAGAAAAGAACCGTTTTCGTTGGGCAGCTAAACTTGCTGCCCAAATGGCCGACGCGCTCTCTCACGCACACTCGGTGGGCATTCTGCATCGCGATATCAAACCATCGAACATGATTCTGGATAGCACGGGACGAATCTGGATCACCGACTTCGGTTTAGCTAAAGACATTTCGCAAGAGACTGCACTCACGCGAACCGGCGATGTTGTCGGCACGCCACAGTATCTACCGCCCGAGTCGCTGGAACTGAAGTACGATGTTCGCAGCGAGATCTATGGGATTGGCTTGGTGCTCTACGAAATGTTGGCGCTGAAGCCCGCCTACACAGGCTCGTCGCCAGCCGAACTGATCGCAGCCATCGCATCGAAGTCTCCGCCACCCATTCACAAGATCGCGTCCGACATTCCGCGAGACTTGGCTACCATTGTCGACAAGGCCATCGCGCGCGAGCCTGCACTCCGTTATGCAACAGCGGGTAGCCTACATCGCGATCTCGTCGCCTTTCTTGAAGATCGGACCATCGCCGCGCGAAGACCATCGGCGGTTGAGTCCGCGTGGCGGTGGGCGAGACGCAATCCGTTAGCGGCAACACTCTCGGCGACTTCAGCGATACTCTTGGCGCTGGTCGCTGTATCGGCTTCGGTAGGCTATCTCCTGACCACTTCAGCGCTCCGCAAGTTGCGGATTCAACAGTCGGCTACGTCGCTGGCGCTTGAGCAATCCGAGCAAAACTATCAGTTGATGAAGTCGCAGTATGATCGCGCCGATTCGAATGTGGCGCTGTCGATCGAAGCGTTTGACGAGATGTTCATGCACATGATCTCTCGAGGGTCCAAGAGTTCTGTGGATCTTGAAGTCGAAGGCTTGCGCGAGATCTCGGGCGTCGAACCGTCGCTGACCTTTGAGGATGCTGCCCTGCTAGATCGGATGGTCAAGTTCTATGAACAGTTCGCTACGCTCAATGCGGAGAATACTCAACTGAAGGCCGAATCGGCGAAGGCTTATCGCCGCGTGGGCAACATCTATCAAATCGTGGGACAGCCTCAAAAGGCCATCGAAGCTTATGAAAAATCGTTGAACCTACTTCCGTCTGACACCAAGTCCGAATCGGGGAGTTCGAGTAAAGAAGAACTGCTAACGCGAGTCCGAACGCAGAACGAGCTCAGTTCCGCGCATCGAATGAGCGGCGCGCTTATCTTGGCTCAAGAGTGGAGCAACAAGTCGATTCGGCTATTGGAGGGCAGTCCACTAATTAAAGAGGATCGCGAAGTGCGACTCGAGCTAGCACGTACTAAGAGTGCGTTAGGCTTCGATGTCCTTCGCGCCTTTGCCAGCGGTGGAAAATTGCCGGCCAATCGACCACTCGCCGGAGACCGCAGTTCAGTCGAACCCATTCCCGGTGGGCAACGTCCCTTTGTCGGAGATCGATTGGGCCAAGGCGATCGCCCCAATCTTGAAGTCGGCAAGCGACTTTGGGAACGCGTCAACAAGCCATTGATCTTTGATGCGATCAAGATCCTCGACGAACTGATCACCGAAGATCCAGATAACGGCGAGTACATCGCTTTACGAGCCGCGTGCTATTGGTGCTTCGCCGCAGCGGATCTCGAGCGTGATCAAGCGAATCAATTCGAGAATCGCAACAAGGCAATTTCGGCGCTCGATGAGCTCGTCAAGAAGCATCCGCAAAACGCAGAGTATCAGTATCTACTTGCCTTGGCTTGTAGCCTTACCATACCTAGCGCTGATAAAGAAGAGCAGAAGCTGATGGAGCGTGGAGCCGCGATCGCCAAGGAGCTGGTCGACGAACATCCGAATCTGCTCGACTACCATCACTTGCATGCCAAACTGCGAATCAAACTTGCCAGTATCGCCATACAACAGAAGGAACGCGAGCGAGCCTATGAAGGGCTGCAATCTGCTAAGCGCTCTATCATGACGCTGGTTAGTCGAGCCTCCTCGGATCGTTCGTTTGCTCTAACCATGAACGCCCTCATTCGCGAATTAGTGCAACTCGAAAAGCTCTACCGCGACGAAGGCAACATCCGAGTCGCCAACGAAATCAGCCAAATCCTCCGCCAAATCCACCAAACCCGCCGCCCACAGTAAGCAACCGTAGTACGCGGTAGCCAACAGAAAGCAGCCACTGATTTTTCTAGCCACAAAAAGGTACAAGAATCACAAAACTGAATCGACAATTTCCGTAGTATTCTTCTGGCTGTTCATGACCGCTACTCTGACGTCCTAACTACTATCTCCCTCTTCTCTTTTTGTGTCCTTTGTGCCCTTTCGTGGCCAGAATTTTTGGTTAACGAAATAACTCAGCTATCGGAGAACCTAGCGCCCCGCTTGATCGTAAATTGGCCTGAGGAAGCAACCGTAGTACGCGGTAGCCAACAGAAAGCAGCCACTGATTTTTCTAGCCA
>CAYWNG010000488.1:0-115 GCA_964458685.1 uncultured Pirellulaceae bacterium | reverse complement strand
CAAAAAGGCACAAGAATCACAAAACTGAATCGACAATTTCAATAGCATTCTTCTGGTAGTTCATGACCGCTACTCTGACGTCCTAACTACTATCTCCCTCTTCTTTTTTGTGTCC
>CAYWNG010000487.1:1691-5394 GCA_964458685.1 uncultured Pirellulaceae bacterium | reverse complement strand
GCGAACATGTGATTGCCGTGTTGTCACTAACTTTGGTCCGCCCATTTTGACCCTCACCGCTTAGGCTCGCGGGCCTCGCCAAGCGACTCTCCCGCGAATTAGCCAAACTCTAATGCTCAGCTTCAGCGCGCGGGAGAGTTCAAGAATCGAAACCGCCCAGGCAAACTAACGCGGCGGGGCGAATTGGGGCTTCGGTATGCTGGCTATTTACTCTCAATAAGATCTGCTTTACAAAATCTGCTAAAATTTTCGAGAAAGCGTGTAAGATCCCGGCCGTTTGCGACAGTCACTCATGGAGGAATTGATGATCGGCACACCTAATACTCGCATCAGCTTGATCGCTCGGCTCAGCGATATCTCGGACCACGAGGCGTGGCGAGAATTTGCTGCTCTGTACGAGCCGTTTATTTATCGCCAAGGGCGGCGATTTGGTTTGCAACCCGCCGATGCTCGCGAGCTGGTCCAAGAGGTCCTGATCGCGGTTTCAAAAGCGGTTCGCAACTTCGAAGTCGCCCCAGATCGTGGTCGCTTTCGCACTTGGCTGTACGCGGTGGGAAGAAACGTATGCCTGCGATATCTGGCAAAGCTGCGCTCGCGTGAGCTTAGCGGCCAGAACAGCGAACTGACTGCCTTGCTGGCGGAACTACCCAATCGCGAGTCGGTCGACACTGGAGAGCTTAACGTCGAACTTCAGCGTCACTTTTTTCTGGCGATGTCTCGTCAGGCTCGGCATGAGTTCCAGCCAAACACGTGGGCAGCCTTTTGGCAAACCGCCGTCGAAAACCACTCGATTCAATCCGTGGCGGAAGGCTTGAAGCTGTCCGTCGGCGCAGTCTATGTGGCTCGAAGCCGCGTCATGGCGCGCTTGAAAGAACTTATCCAAGAGGTATCGCTCGAAGATACCGACGAAGTCCGCAAGCTCCTATGTCGACTGGAGTCAGCATGAAGTGGATGGCTGTTAAGAAGAAATTAAGTTGTGCCAAGTTACCGCTGGCGGATCTCTTGCAAGATCGTCTGGATGAAGCCACCGCAGCAAAGGTTGTCGCGCACCTGGATCAGTGTGAGCACTGTCAGCGACGAATCACCGAGCTATCGGCGAACGCCGATTGGTGGCGCGATGCGGCGGTGTGTTTGGAGAATGCGGCTCTGGACGATGCGGACGAAGAGGATGGCTTCTTCGATGAATTTGATGAGCCGCATGGACCAACTGCGGAAGAGGCACTGACCCAATGCGGGTTGATGACGAAAAGTTCTAAACCGGAAATGATCGGTGCCATTGGTCGCTATGATATTCGCCGCGTCATCGGTACGGGAGGCACCGGGATTGTGCTTCAAGCAGTTGACTGCGAATTGGATCGTATTGTCGCGCTCAAAGTGCTGTCTCCAACCTTAGCATCGAACGGAGCCGCTCGACGCCGGTTCTCGCGCGAAGGCCAAGCCGCCGCCTCAGTGGCTCACGATAATGTCGTGGCCATCTATCACGTCGAGTCTGCTGGGCCGGTCCCCTATCTGGTCATGCAATACGTCGACGGTTGTTCGCTTCAAGAGTGGGTCATGCGATCGGGGCCGATCGATACGACTTCGGCGCTGCGGATGGTAGCGCAGTTGGCCGCAGCACTCGAAGCCGCACACGAACAGGGATTGGTTCACCGTGATGTGAAGCCGGCTAACATTTTGGTCAGCGCGGCTGGACAGCGAGTGTGGATTACCGATTTCGGTTTAGCTCGCGCAGTGGATGACGCAAGTTTGACACGCACAGGTTTCATCGCTGGAACGCCTCACTACATGTCTCCCGAACAAGCTCGCGGCGAGTCGGTAAGTGCGCGAAGCGATCTATTCGGACTAGGCAGTGTGCTCTACTTCGCTCTGACTGGACGGCCTCCATTTCGCGCAGATCGTTCGCTGGCTATTCTCAATCGCATTTGCAACGAAAAGCATCGCTCGGTGCGTGAAGTGAACGCCGACGTGAGTTCGGCGGCAGCATTTATGGTTGATCGACTATTGCAGAAAGATCCTCACAGTAGGTTTCAATCGGCTGAAGAGGTTCGTCAGGAGTGCCTGCGTTTGTTGACTCAACCTGATGAGCTACTTACTGAAACCGCGGTTCCACCAGTGCGTCCAAGACGTTTTAGGAAGCTCAAGCTAGTGACGGCGATGGCAGTCGTCATGATGGCTGTGGGGACGATTGCATTATTTGCACAAGGTCGTATGCGGCAGTCTGAAGTCGCGTTGATCGATAGTCCCGAAGTCATCCGACCAGTCCGACCTGCTGCTGTTACGCTCCGCCAAAACGCTGCCTCGCGTACGAATTCGACAAATCATGCCAATCCTAGATTGCTCGACAGCATGCAGGCTAACAAACAATCGAGCGTTGGACAAATTCCCGACCGCTCTCCACGAGTTCAAAAAAGTAAATCTCCAGCTCCGTTAGGGACAAGACCAACGCTTCAATCAAATCAACCCAGCGTACAACCTGGCGTAGTGAGACCCTCGATATCACTTCCATTTCAAACAGACTCCTGGGATCAAGAATTCGAACAGCTTGAACAGGAGACGGAGAGTACCTGGGAGCAAATGCAAGAAAGAAGCTCGATCTCGGCACCAAAGATCGATTGGACCAACGAGTTGTTCGAGCAAAGGCTCCATGAAATGGACGGTCTATTGCAAGAACTCGAAAACCCACACGGCGTCATCTATTCGGAACAAGTCTATCAACCTAATTATGGAACTAGCAGATTATGAAACGAATTTTCGCTACGAGTCTTTTGTTCGCCTGCACGGCGGTTGCTGCTCAAGACCCGCAGCCTACAGCAAACTCGCCACTGCCAACTACATCACTGAAGGCCGAGCCGACGCCTCTTTTTTCGTCTCCTCCACCAACCTCGATACAGCAGAACACCACACCTGCGCCAAAGGCATTTAAGGCTCCGCCGCTTCCACAAGGAAACTCCTTAGACTCAAGATTTGTTGAGGATCTACGGGGAAACACACTTCCGCGCGCACCACTTGGCAGTCCGCTTGGAAGTGCCTCCAATGAAAATTCCGTCGCTATACGCTATATGAAAAAGACGCCTGTTCAGGAGCAACGAGCTAGACCGGATGGGACGGTAGAAACAAGGACAAGAATGGTGTATTCGGAGGCAATCTCAATGATCGCGATTCCTCACGATGAGGACATCGGAAATCTTGACAAGACGTTTGAGGAGCTTGAGGGTGACGGCAAACGCGCTGCTATCCAGGCCGTGACAGCTCATCGTCACGGCAAGCTGCTACAGGCGTTAAAAGATGCTAAGACTGAAGCTGAGAAAGAGCAGGCCGCCAAGAAGCTCGAGGCGAATTATCGAGCCCACTACGCCAGCGAAACCAAGTGGCGACTTGACCGGCTGGCTGAACTTGAAAAGCGATTGGAAGAGATGCGCACGCAAGTCAAGGAACGCGCTGCAGCGGAAGAGAAGTTCTTAGAAGCGGCCATGACTTTGGCGAAGCTGAACGCCCAGGGCATCGCTGCCGAACCACCGCAGTTGAAGGGCTACGAACCGTATTATGGTGAGCCTGTTGTAGGATCGTATAACCCATCGTATTCAATTGGCGCGCCTTCGATGTATAGCCCTACCGAACCGTCTAGAACTACTCCACTTCCTTAGGCGATCGAGCTTAGGAATGATTGGGTTGGTAAGAAAATGTAGGCAAGAAAATGGAGTAG